>JBDSUI010000156.1:0-6201 GCA_039927795.1 Pseudoxanthomonas sp. | reverse complement strand
GGGATCTTCTACCGCATCCTCGGCCTGTTGATCGGCAGCCGTGGGTACCGTGGCGTCGATCTGCGGCGTGTTGTCGGTGGGCGCATCGGCCGGCGCCTCGATGGGCGTGGCTTTTTCCGGAAGTATCAACGGACCCTTGGCGCCGCAGCCCGCAAGCACAACCAGGACGGAACTGACGAAGGCAAAACGGAGGTAAGTATTCATGGCTGAAGTATAGCCAGACGGGCATGAACTGGCATGCCGGGGCGGCGCGGCAATGGCTCGCTGCGAATCCGGTTGCGTTCCTGCCGGGCGGGTCGCCGGAGCTTGCTGGGCACTTGACCGCATTCACGGGCGCGCGTCCAGGCGCGCAGCCGGAAATAATGTCCTGCACATGCAGCCCGGCTTCGCGCCATTGCCTGGTCCGGCAGGTGACTGGTCAACGAGTGCCAGGCGGCTCCGGCCGTAGCCAAAGCCAGACCGCCACCACGGCCATGCAGGTGATGGGCAGGACCGTCATCCATGCCCGATGCGTGCTGACCAGCTGCATGATCGCCAGCAGCATGCCGGCGCAGGCCAGCATGGTCACGGTGGCAACCCATTTGACCCGCCGCGACACCGCACCATGGGCCTGCCAGTCAGCAATCATTGGTCCGAATTTCGGGTGCTGGATCAGATACGAGTGAAGTCGATCGGAGCCACGCGAGGCGGCGTACGCCGACAACAGGATGAATACCGTGGTCGGCAGGCCCGGCACGAAGATGCCCACGATGCCGGTACCCAGGCTGGCGTAGGCCAGCAACCACCATGCCCAGCGAAAGCGCGAGCGCTGGGTCATGGGAGCATGGTGGCGCTGCAGTCCATTGCTTACTTAGAAGCGGGTTTGACCACACCCAGCTGGTTAAGGACGAAGGCATAGTACTCGGCCGCTTCGCGGTACTTGCGGAAGCGTCCGGACTTGCCGCCGTGGCCAGCTTCCATATTGGTGCGGAACACGACAGGAAGCGTGCCGGTATTTTCATCGCGCAGCTTGGCTACATATTTGGCCGGTTCCCAGTACTGCACCTGCGAATCCCACAGGCCCGTGCCGACGAATATGGCCGGATACGCCTGTTTGCGGATGTTGTCGTAGGGCGAGTAGCTGAGAATGTAGTCGTAGTACTGCTTCTGTTCCGGATTGCCCCACTCGTCGTACTCGTTGGTGGTCAGCGGGATACTTGGGTCCAACATGGTGGTGACCACGTCCACGAACGGCACCTGCGAGACGATCACGCGGTACTTGTCGGGGGCCAGGTTGGCGATCGCGCCCATCAGCAGGCCACCGGCGCTGCCGCCCGACGCGGCCACGCGATCCGGCGCGGCGTAGCCCTGCCTGACCAGTGCATCGGTGACGTCGATGAAATCGTTGAAGGTGTTTTTCTTGTTCAGCAGCTTGCCGTTGTCGTACCAGTAGCGGCCCATTTCCTGTCCACCACGGATGTGGGCAATGGCGTAGACCACGCCACGATCCAGCAGGCTGACCGCAGTGGAATTGAAGCCGGGGTCCATCGACAGGCCGTAGCTGCCGTACGCGTACTGGAACAACGCGCCCTTGCCATTCTTTTCGAAGCCGTTGCGGTAGACCAGCGACACCGGCACCCGGGCGCCATCGCGCGCCTCGACCCAGATCCGTTCGGTGGTGTATTTGCTGGCGTCGTAGCCAATCACTGGCTGCTGCTTGAGCTGCCTGCGCTCGCCGGTTTCCACATTCAGCTCGTAGGTGGTGGCCGGGGTGGTCATGGAGGTGTAGGCGTAGCGCAGCCACGGCGTGTCGTGTTCGGAATTGACGTCCAGGCCCATGGAATAAGCCGGCTCGTCGGCCTGCACGTATTCCTCCTTGCCGTTGGCACGCAGCAGGCGCAGGCGCTCCAGGCCTTCGGAACGCTCGCTGATGGCGGTGAAACCATCGAACAACTCGAAACCCTCGATATAGACCTGGTCGCTGTGCGCAACCCAGTCCTTCCACTCCGCGCGCGAGACAGCGGCCGAGGGCGCGGTCATCAGGCGGAAGTTCTTGGCCTTCCAGTTGGTGCGGATCACCCAGCGTCCGTCCAGGTGGTCGGCGCTGTATTCCACGTCGCGTTCGCGCGGCGCCAGTACGGTGAAGGCCTGCGGGTCAGCGGCAGGCGCGCAGCGCTGCTCGGAAGACACCGTGCTTTCCACCGAAATGCAGATGAAACGGTCGTCGCGGGTCCGGCCGATGCCCATGTAGAAGCTGTCGTCCTGTTCCTCGTAGACCAGCGTGTCGGCGCTGACGGGTGTGCCCAGCACGTGGGTCTTGACCCGGACTGTGAGCAGGGTCTCCGGGTCGGTTTCCACGTAGAACAGGGTCTTGTTGTCATCGGCCCAGACCACGTTCGGAGAGGCGTTGGGAATGACGTCCGGATACAACTCGCCGGTGGCCAGGTTCTTGAAGCGGATCACGTACTGGCGGCGGCCTACCTCGTCATCGGCCCAGGCCAGCAAGGTATTGTCCGGACTTACCTGCGCATCGCCGACACTGAAATAGCCCTTGCCTGCGGCCATGACGTTGACGTCCAGCAGGATTTCCTCCGGCGCTTGCATGGTGCCATTGCGGCGCGCCTGCACCGGGTAATCCTTGCCGGCCTCGAAGCGGGTGTAGTACCAGTAGCCGCGCTCGCGATAGGGCACGCTGGCATCGTCCTGCTTGATGCGGCCGACGATCTCGTTGTAAAGCACTTCCTGCAACGGCTTGGTCGGGGCCAGCACCGCATCGGTATAGGCGTTTTCCGCATTGAGGTAGGCGAGCATGGCCTGGTCCTCGCGCTTGTCGTCACGCAGCCAGTAATAGTCGTCATTGCGCGTGGCGCCGAACGGCGCCTTGACCTCATGCGGCTTTCTGGCGGCGTCGGGCGGCGTGACATCAAGTGCGAGAACGGAAGCAGTAGAGCTAGTCATGAGCAAGGCAGCCACAAGCAGGAAAAGGGTCGGTTTCATGGAAGATAGGTCCGGTTCGTTGCCAAGCAATGGTGAACGCTATCAAGGCCAGCATCCCCGCAACGCGCGTGGATGCGGGAGTCACGCAGGAGGCCGTGGCCGCTGTATTGGCCACAGCGGCCACGGCCCATCGCGTGAGTGTCGGGCAGGCCGCCTACGGGGCCAGTTGCTGCCACAGGAAGGTATAAGCCAGTGCAGACATATGCGCGGCCTGCGCGTTGTTGGCCGCGCCGCCATGGCCGCCTTCGATATTTTCGTAATAGCGGACATCCTTTCCGGCCTCCAGCATCTTGGCCATCATCTTGCGCGCGTGGCCGGGATGCACGCGGTCATCCCGTGTGGAGGTCATGAACAGCGTAGGCGGGTAGGTCTTGCCGGGGTCGAACAGGTGGTAGGGCGAAAACTTCTGAATGAAGTCCCAGTCGGCGGTGTCGGGGTCTCCGTATTCGGCCATCCACGAGGCGCCTGCCAGCAGGTGGCTGTAGCGCTTCATGTCCAGCAAGGGCACCTGCACCACCACCGCGCCGAACAGCTGCGGATACTGCATCAGCATGTTGCCGGTCAGCAGCCCGCCATTGCTGCCGCCCTGTATGCCCAGGTGCGCGGGCGAGGTGACCTTGCGCGCAATCAGGTCCTGGGCCACGGCGGCAAAGTCCTCATAGGCCTTGTGCCGGTTCTGCTTCAGCGCGGCCTGGTGCCAGCGCGGACCGTATTCACCACCACCACGGATGTTGGCCACCGCATAGACGCCATTCTTTTCCAGCCAGCCCATGCCCACACCGCCCGAGTAACCGGGCGTCAGCGAGATCTCGAAACCACCGTAGCCATACAGCAAGGTGGGCGCGCGGCCATCGTATTTCAGGTCCATGGACCGCACCATGAAGTAAGGCACCCGGGTGCCATCCTTTGACACGGCGAAGTGCTGCTCGACCACGTGCCTGGACGCATCGAAGAAGCCAGGCATGGTCTTCAATACTTCGATGCCATCGGGCTTGCCCGCGTCGGCCATCATCAGCGTGGTGGGGGTCAGGTAATCGGTCACCGTCAGCCAGACCGCGTCACTTTCGTCTGCGTCCACGGCGCTGACGCTGGTGGTGCCGAACTCAAGCGCACCCACCGGCATCGGGCGTGATTGCCATTTGCCATCGGCATGGGTCAGCACGGTCAGCTTGTTCTTGACGTTGTCCAGAACATTGAGCACAACCTGATTGCGGGTCAGGGTTGCACCGGCCAGTGACGTGGTTGGCGACGGTTCAAACAACACCTCGAACTTGCGTTCGCCGCGCATGAAGGCGTCGAAATCGGCGACCAGGAACGAACCCGGCGAGTAGGTCCTGCCGGCTACGGTCCAGGGCTCGCGCAGCTCCAGGCCCAGCCATTGCCGTTGCACCGACTTCTGCGCCGAATTGGGTGCATCCACCTTGGTCAGACTGCCGTCCTGGCCGCGCAGGTACAGCTCGTCGTTGTAGAACGCCAGCGTGCGGGTGACGAAATCACGCTCGTAGCCAGGCGTGTCGTCGTGGCCGGCGCCAATGTACATGTCCTGGGCCTGGCCCTCGTACACCGTGACCGCGGCCGACAGCGGGGTGCCGCGCTGCCATTGCTTGACGATGCGCGGATAGCCGGACGGGGTCATGCTGCCGGGGCCGAAATCGGTGAACACATACACGTTGTCCTGGTCGATCCAGGTCAGGCCGCCCTTGGCCTCGGGTCGGAAAAAGCCATCAGCGACCCACTGCCGTGAATCAATGTCGAATTCGCGGGTCACGTCGGCGTCGGCGCCGCCGCGCGACAGCGCAATCAGGCACCGCGTGTATTCGGGCCGGCGGCATTCGGCGCCGTGCCAGACCCAGTTTTCACCCTCGGCCTTGTTCAGCGCATCCAGGTCCAGGATGGTTTCCCACTGCGGCTGCGGCTTGCGGTATTCCTGCAACGTGGTACGGCGCCAGAGCCCGCGCTGGTGCTGCTGGTCCTTCCAGAAGTTGTAGTAGTAGTCGCCGATCTTCTCCACGGCCGGGATCTTGGCGTCGGAATCCAGCATGGCCAGGATCCGGCCCTCCAGCTGCTTGAATTCGGGGGTCGCGGCAATCTCGGCTTCGGCCTTGGCGTTCTGCGCCTTCACCCATGCCAGCGGCTGGTCACCGTAGACGTCTTCCAGCCACACATGGGAATCATTGGTCACTGCAGCGCTCTCATTGGCAAGGGTGCTGCCAGCGGCAGCGAGGCCTGCGGCGACCAGTATGGTCTGGCAGGTGTGGGCAAGGGTGGGCATGGAAGTCCTGTATCGCAGTCAATTTCCCACGCTAGCACAGGCCACCACCGCGCCTCGCCTGCCGAAGGTCAGGCCGCGCGTGACAGCGGCTTCATCGCCGGCAGCGCGCGACGACGCGCCTGCGCAGACCGGCGACGACGTGGCTGGGCCTGCAGTCCGGCCCGTACCGATGCCCGCACCAACGGCAACCTGAAGCGGTGCAAGGACCACAGCGCCACGCCCGGCATGCCCACCAGCCACAGCGGCAACCAGCCCAGCCAGTCGCTGCTTGCACGCGCCATGGGCAGCAAGGCAACCAGCACCAGACCGGTCACCAGCGCCAGGCGCAGGCTGCGTTCCAGTTGCGGGTCGGGGGTCACGGGCCGGTCTTTGTGATTCACGGAGTTGGACATGGCAGCTTCCTCTGGCTTGGGCAGCCAGCCTGGGCAAGCGCCATCTCAGGGCCTGCGACGGCTCTTGACACCACCTTCCGACGCGCCCGCCTAGCCTGTCCACCCAGTCAGGAAAATCCGTCCCATGTCGCTCACTCCCGCATTGCGCGCCTGGTTGCTAGGCGCACTTTTTCTGTCTCCCCTCGCCTGTTCGAGCCAACCCATGCCTACTGCCCCGCCCGCTGCCGACGCCATTGCCCTGGACCGATTCATGGGCGCCTGGCATGTGATTGCCCATGTGCCTTATTTTGGCGAGCGCGGGCACGTGGCCAGCCGCGACGAGTACACGCTGCGTGCGGACGGCAAGATCGACGTGCGCTACGTGTACCAGCAAGGGTTTGCCGAACCGGTCAAGACCCTGGATTCGCACGCCACGGTCAAGGCTGAATCGGGTGGCCGGCGCTGGACGACGTGGATCTTTGGCGTGATCCCGACCAAATTCAATATTCTGGAAGTCGCACCCGACTATTCCTGGGCACTGATCAACTACCCCGGCCGCGACCTGGCCTGGGTCTTCGCGCG
>JBDSUI010000155.1:0-3820 GCA_039927795.1 Pseudoxanthomonas sp. | reverse complement strand
TGTACCAGTGAAATTCTCAGGTCATGCACAGGCTTCTCCTGTAGGAGCGGCCCATGGCCGCGAGTTTTTCGGTCGTTTCAAAGGGACTGCAGGAGCTCGCGCCCATGGGGCGCTCCTACAGCTTCAGCAGCCGTGCAACCGCTGCATCCAGGGTGTCATCGTTCTTGGCGAAGCACAGGCGCACCAGCCGCTGTTGCGACGGCGGCGTCTGGTAAAACGGCGACAGCGGGATGGCGGTAACCCCATGTTCGATGGTCAGCCACTTCACGAACTCCGCATCGGGCAAATCACTGACTGCCGAATAGTCGACCAGCTGGAAATAGCCACCCGGCACCGGCAAGGGCTTCAGTTTTGTGGCCAGCAACTTTTCGCGGAAGCGGTCGCGTTTGACCTGGTAGAACGCGCCAAGCTGTTCGTAATGCTGCGGCTCATCGCGGATCATTGCGGCGAAGGCGTATTGGGCCGGCGTGAAGCTGGTGAAGGTGTTGTACTGGTGCACCTTGCGGAATTCGGCGCTCAGGGCCGGCGGCGCAATGGCGTAGCCGATCTTCCAGCCAGTGCAATGGTAGGTCTTGCCAAAACTGGAGATGACGAAGGCGCGGGCAGCAAGTTGCGGATGGCGCAGTACCGATTCGTGGCGACGGCCATCGAAGACGATGTGTTCGTAGACCTCGTCGGAGACCAGAAAGATCTCGGTCCCTTCCAGTATTTCCGCCAGCTGGCGCAGGTCGTTTTCGTCCAGCATCGCACCGGAGGGGTTGTGCGGGCTGTTGATCATCAGCATGCGGGTACGCGGGGTGATCGCGTCACGCACCTTCTGCCAGTCCACGGCAAAGGTCTGCGGGTCCAGTGCGACATGCACGGCCCGGGCACCCGCCAGGTCGATGGCCGGCTCGTAGCAGTCGTAGGCCGGGTCCAGCACGATCACTTCCTCACCCGCCCGCACTACCGCATGGATGGCATTGAAGATGGCCTCGGTCGCGCCGCTGGTGACGGTGATCTCGGTGTCGGCGTCTACCTGCGCGCCATAGCAGCGCAGGGCCTTGTCGGCGATGGCCTGGCGCAGCGCGGGCACGCCGGTCATTGGCGCGTACTGGTTGTGGCCGGCACGCATGGCCGCGTCCAAAGCATCGACCAGACGCGGTGGCGCCGGGAAGTCCGGAAAGCCCTGCCCCAGGTTGACTGCGCCATGTTCCGCAGCAAGCTGGGACATGACGGTGAAGATGGTTGTACCCACCTTGGGCAGTTTGGTCTCGATGCGCATCACGCTTTCCGTCTAACAGGGGAAACCGAAGTGTACGCAATGAGGAACAACGGCGATGATGCGCAATGGACGGTGACGCCACTCAGGGCAGGCTCGCGGCGCAACTGGCGGCCGACTACGCCGCTGCGCATTATTTCGTGAGCATTGGCCACCAGGAATGGCTGTTCGGCGTGGGCCGGCCGGCCGCCGACATCGAAAGACAGCTTCCTGCCGACTCCTATCTCTTCATCACCGCCTGGAATCCAGCGCCCGGAGTCGCGTCAAGGGCCGACAATATGGCTGCCGACGAGCGCCTGCAGGGACTGATCCGCAACAGCGCACTGGCGCACTACACCTCGTTGGGCAGCAACGCCCAGGGCGGCGCCGTGGAATATGGCTGGCTGGTACTGGACGCGCCACTCCAGACTGCCGACCGCTGGGCACGCCAATTCGGCCAGGCCGCCGTTCTGTACTGGAAACCTGGCGAGCCGGTACGACTGCGCATGCTGTGGCCGCGTCCGGACGGCAGCATCGACCGATCGCATACCGACTGGGCCGGCTGAATCCGGTCTGCGGTTTACAATGGGCACAGATGAGCCCTCCCCCCGAATCCAGTCAGCTGCCGCTGCTTTCCGCGCGCGGCCTGAGTTTCATGCGCAATGACGAGCCGGTCTTTGGCCCGCTGGACTTCGTGGTCGGCGCCGGTGAAGCATTGCTGGTCCAGGGCGGCAACGGCGCTGGCAAGACCACGCTGCTGCGGGTGCTGGCGGGCCTGTTGCGGGCGGATGCGGGGGAAGTGGAGATTGATGGCCAGGCGGCACGGGCGGATCTTCGCGCACGTGCTATTGCCTACCTGGGACACTTGCCCGCGCTGAAGGCAGACCTGGGCGCGCTGGAGAATCTGGAGTTCCTGTGCGGCTTGCATGGACGGCGCCCGCGCCAGCTGCCGGGCGATGCCATGGGCATGGTCGGACTGGCAGGCCAGGAAGAAACGCTGGCGCGCCAGCTTTCGGCCGGACAGAAAAAGCGTCTGTCATTGGCCCGGCTGTGGCTGTCACCCGCGCCGCTGTGGCTGCTGGATGAGCCCTACGCCAACCTCGACCTGGAAGGCATCAATCTGGTCAACCGCATGATTTCCGCGCACCTGCGAGACGGTGGCGCCGCCCTGGTGACTACCCATGGCGCCTATGCCGCGCCGCCGGTGCAGACGCGGATGCTGGTGCTGGAGCGCCCTGCATGAGCAGTAGTCCTTCATTGTTCCAAGCCGGCATGGCCTTGCTGATGCGCGACCTGCGTCTGATGTGGCGGCGGCGCGGTGACGCCTTCCAGCCGGCCCTGTTCGCGCTGCTGGTGGTGGTCTTGTTCGCGCTGGCCTTGGGCGGGGAACCGCAGGCCCTGGCGAAAGTCGCTTCGGCCGTGATGTGGGTCGCCATATTGCTGGCCGGCCTGTTGTCACTGGATACGCTGTTCCGCAGCGATGCCGAGGATGGGTCGCTGGAACAATGGATCCTGGCCCCGGTGCCGTTGGCGTGGCTGGTGACAGTACGCGTGCTGAGCCACTGGCTGACCACCGCGGTGCCGCTGATCGTGGCTACGCCGTTGCTGGCCGAGCTTCTGCACCTGCCGCATGCGCAACTGCCGGTGCTGATGGCATCACTGGCCCTGGGCACGCCCCTGCTCAGTCTGCTGGGCGCCGTGGTAGCGGCACTGACGGTCGGCATGAGGCGCTCTGGTATTCTAGTGGCCCTGCTGGCGTTACCGCTTTATGTTCCCGTGCTGATTTTCGGGGCCGGCAGCGTCGCCCGCAGCGCCCAGGGCCTGGATGCCGTCGGCGCACTGTTGTTCCTGGGCGCCGGGCTGGTGCTCACTCTGGTCCTTGCGCCACTGGCCGCCGCCGCGGCCATTCGCATTGCCTTGCATTGAAGCCGTCAATTGAAACTTTTCGCATCCCAAAACAAGCGCGCATGAATCCCGTCCTGCTCTGGTTCCACCAACTTGGCTCGCCGCCCGTCTTCGACCGCTTCGCCGCCCGCTGGGCGCCGTGGTGTCATGGCGTGGCGCTGGCGATCATGGCCGTCGGCCTGTGGCAGGCGTTCCAGGTGCCGGCCGACTACCAGCAGGGCGACAGCTTCCGCATCTTCTACATCCACGTGCCCAGCGCGATGATGAGTTTGTCGATTTTCGCCGTGATGGCCGTGTATGCCGCCATCGCCCTGATCTGGCGCATCAAGCTTTGCGAGATCCTGGCCATGGCGTGCGCGCCGGTCGGCGCTGCGTTCACCCTGATCACCCTGGTCACCGGCTCCATCTGGGGCAAACCCATGTGGGGTACCTGGTGGGACTGGGATCCGCGCTTGACCACCGAACTGATCCTGCTGTTCCTGTACCTGGGGGTGATGGGTCTTTACAACGCCATCGACGACCACCGCTCTGCCGCACGCGCTGCCGGGTTGCTGGCCATTGTGGGCGCGGCCCTGCTGCCGGTCATCAAATATTCGGTGGTCTGGTGGAATTCGCTGCACCAGGGCCAGACCATCAGCCTGTTCGGCGATTCCAAGATGGACGCCAGCATGGAGC
>JBDSUI010000154.1:0-8469 GCA_039927795.1 Pseudoxanthomonas sp. | reverse complement strand
TCGCTGGCGGCGGCAGTCGGTGCCGGTGCTTCGGCCGGTGTGGCGGCCGGCGCGGGTTCCGCAGCAGGCGCGGGCGGGGTGGCGGTGGTATCTGCCGGGGCCGGCGCGTTGCCGCAGGCGGCCAGCGCCAGGGCGCATGCGGCTGCGAGGAAAGTGATGCGTGAATTCATGGCATAGCTCCGACGGGGAATTAGTGGTGCATTATTCAGCCTGACGTGTGGCTTGTTTGTTAAATGAGGCGCCTGACGTGAAAATAGTGGGCATCAGTTGACGCAGATCAAGGGTGGCTCGCAGTTTCACCGTGTGCCGAAGGTCAGCGCAATGACCTGTCACTCCTGCCGCGTTACAGTTCGGGCTGCTTTGCATGGGGGTTACGCTTGAAGCATCAATTTCTGCGGGATGGGGGCGCGCTGGGCAAGCTTATCGAAGACTTCGATTGGTCGACGACCAGTGTAGGTCCCTTGGAGGTCTGGTCACCCACCATGCGCACGACCGTCTCGCTGATGCTGCAGTCACCGGTCGCCATGGCAGTCTTGTGGGGCAGGGACGGCCTGTTGACTTACAACGATGCCTACTCGGTGTTCGCAGGCGACCGCCACCCCGGCATACTGGGTAGCGGTGTACTGGAAGCCTGGGACGAGGCAGCCAGCTTCAATGAGCATGTGCTCAACCGCGTGCTGGTGGGCGGGCAACCACTCTCTTACAAGGACATGGGCCTGTGGCTGAACCGCGATGGCGAGTCCCGGCAACTGTGGCTTGACCTGGATTACTCGCCCGTGCGGAACGAGGCAGGCGAGCCGGTCGGTGTGCTGGCAATCGTGGTCGAGACCACCGAGCGGGTCAATGCGGAACGGGTCAAGACAGCAGATCGCCAACGCCTGGCACAGATGTTCGAACAGGCGCCTTCCTTCATGGCCCTGCTCAGTGGCCCGGACCATATTTTTGAACTCGCCAATCCGGCGTATCAACAGCTGGTCGGGCACCGGGATGTGATTGGCCTGTCGGTCACAGAAGCGTTGGCCGAGGCTGAAGACCAGGGCTATGTGCAACTGCTCGACGATGTGTACCGCACGGGTACCGCTTACCGCGCGCACGGCGCGCCGTTCAACATGCAGGTGCTGCAGGACGGACCGGTAAACCCACATGTGCTGGATTTCGTATTCCAGCCCATCAAGGATCATGACCAACAGGTCACCGGCATTTTCGTTGAGGGCTTCGATGTCACATTCCGCACCGTGGCCGAAGCCCGGCGTGACGCGTTGGTCGATTTGACCGATGCCATCCGCGATCAGCGTGACCCGGAAGACCTGGGGTTTGTAGCAGCAGAAATCCTGGGGCGGGTGCTAGGTGCGCAGCGGGTCGGTTACGCCTCGGTAGACGAAGCGCGTGAAACCCTCCATGTGGCCCGCAGCTGGAATGCGCCGGGTATCGCGGGTCATAAGGGCGCGCTTGGCCTGCGCCAGTACGGCTCCTTTATTGACACCCTGAAGGCAGGGGAGATCGTCAAGATCAACGATGTACGGAAAGATCCGCGTACGGCTGCCAATCAGCAGGCCCTGGAAGAAAAGAGCGCGCGTTCCTTCGTCAATGTGCCGATCATCGAGCAACAGAAGCTGGTGGCAATCCTGTACGTCAACGTCGACCGGGTCAGGGATTGGCGGGACGAAGACCTGTCCTTGATCAAGGAGTTCGCCGAGCGCATCAGGACGGCCGAGCAGCGCATCCGCGGCGAAGCGGCGCTTCTGGAAGCCAAGGAAACCCTGGAGTTGCGCGTGCAGGAACGCACGTCCGAGTTGATGGCGATGGAAGCGGCCTTGCGGCAGGCCCAGAAGATGGAAGCGGTGGGTCAGCTCACCGGCGGCCTGGCCCACGATTTCAATAATCTGCTGACCGGCATATCCGGCAGCCTGGAGCTCATGCAGTTGCGCCTGGACGAAGGCCGCAGCCAGGACGTAAGCCGCTATATCGCCACTGCGCAAGGGGCAGCGCACCGCGCGGCGGCCCTGACCCACCGACTGCTTGCGTTCTCACGGCGGCAGACGCTGGCACCGAAGCCTACCGATGTAAAAAAGCTCGTGAACGGCCTTCAGGAGCTGGTCCAGCGCACCGTGGGGCCAGGTATTTCGGTCGAGACGGTCAATGCCGCCGGCCTGTGGCCTGCGCTGATCGATTCCAGCCAGCTTGAGAATGCGGTCCTCAATCTGTGCATCAACGCCCGTGACGCCATGCCCGACGGCGGCAGGATCACCATCGAGACCTGTAACCAGTGGCTGGACGACCGCACCGCCCGCGAACGGCAACTGGAACCTGGACAGTACATTTCCCTGTGCGTCTCCGACAGTGGCGCTGGTATGGCACCGGAGGTGGTGGCAAAGGCATTTGATCCGTTCTTCACCACCAAACCCATCGGCATGGGAACGGGCCTGGGCCTGTCCATGATCTATGGCTTCGCAAGGCAGTCGGGCGGGTCGGTAGCGATCAATTCCGAAGTAGGCAAGGGCAGCATGGTCTGCATCTATCTGCCGCGCCACCTGGGCGCTGCCGAAGCCGAAGTCGCGCTGCCCGAACTACCCGAAATTCCCCGTGGCCAGGACGGCGAAAGCATATTGCTCATCGACGACGAGCCGACGATCCGCCTGTTGGTCAGCGAGGTGCTGGAGGACCTGGGCTACCAGGTCATAGCAGTCGAGGACGGCAATGCAGGCCTGAAGGTCATCAACAGCGCGGTGCGCATCGATCTACTGATCACCGACGTTGGCCTGCCCGGCGGACTCAATGGTCGCCAGGTCGCCGATGCTGCCCGTCTGGTCCGCCCCGACCTGAAAGTCCTCTTCATCACTGGCTATGCTGAAAATGCGGTGCTCAGTCACGGCCACCTGGCACTCGGCATGCACGTGGTCACCAAGCCGTTCGCCCTGGACGTATTCGCCAGTCGGGTGCGTGATTTGATTGGCTCGGAATAGTCAGGCGTAGCGGGCAAGCCGACCCCTGTTGCGGACTGGATGGGCTGGTAGTCCGGCTCGTGGTGATGCCCCGATGCCTGCGCGTCGTGGCCCAGGGGGCGCAATAATTGCTGGGCAGGTATGGGCCGCGCAGTTACTCGTTGCTTGCTCCGGCCAAGGCCGTTGGCGGGCCCTTGCCGCCGAAGACGCATGCGCTTGGCAAGCGGGCCAGACCAGGGTTCATTCTCTGGGTGCGCTGGGGTCCAGCAGGTCTTCGCCGCCCTGTCGGCGTTCTTCTTCCACCTGGGGCAGGAGGTCGGCCTGAGCACGGGTATCGACCCCGGATAGGCGGTCAGCAGCTGCCGGCATCACTCGCACATTGCGCGCCGGCACCGGAGTCGGCACCTGCAGGCCGGCATGTTCGTAGAGCTGCACCCGGTAGATCGGTTCTGGCAGGTCCATTCCGCTGGCTTCCAGTGCCACCTTGACCTGGCGGATTGCTTCACTCTTGACGGTATGGAAGTCGTGGTTGCGCTGATCGACCCAGCCATGGAAACGCATCTGCACATTCGAGTCGCCGAGCGAAGTGATCAGGGCACGGGGCGGTGGGGTGGAGATCACGCCGCTGACCTTGAGCATCTCGTTAATTCCAATCTTCTGTGCGCTCAGCAGGTCCTCGTTGACGCCGATGCCCACGTCGAAATCGAAGCGGCGGGTGGGATTGCGGGTGTAGTTCAGGGTGACACTGCGGAACACCAGCGCGTTGGGAAGTCGCAGGTGGTTGCCGTCCAGTGTCATCAGGATGGTCGCGCGGGAATTGAGCGCCACCACCAGGCCCTCGTTGCCATTGATGACCACGTGATCGCGCGGCGAAAATGGCTGGCGCAGGCTCATCAGGATGCCGGCCAGGTAATTCTCCAGAATGTCCTTGAACGCAAAGCCCAGCGCCACACCCAGCACGCCGGCAGTACCGAGCACGGCGCCGACTATCGCGGTGGCGTCCAGGATCTCAAGGGCAATCAGCACCCCAGCCAGCACCACGATCCAGCGGACCGTGGTCATCGCCAGGTCGCGCAGGAAGGGATTCCTGCGTGCGACCGCGCGCATCAGCAGCGTGCGTTGGGACAGCCAGCCGCCCAGCCACCAAGCGGTGACCACCAGTGCCAGCGCCAGCACCAGCATCGGCAACGCGGCCAGCAGTCCGTAGGCCTCTTCTCGCAGGCGCTCGAACACCGGCGCCAGATCAAAAGTGGTGGAAGGTACGCTCACGGGCGCCTCATTCGGATCGGATCAGGTGCCGATCCGCTGCATCAGCGCTTGGCAGGGATGCCGTTCGGGTGGCCTTGATTCGCAAGCGCTCACATCAACAGACCAGGCAATTGCTTTCAGTGCTTGCCCAGCTTGCCTAGCTCGCTTTCCAGCAGGCTGACCATCTTGTGCGCGGCCCCCGTCACTGCTTGCTCGACAGTGAGTGCCACGTCACTTACCGAGGCCGGGTCGCGCCCGGAAGGACGGGCCTCCAGCAGGCACCTTTTGTCGATAACGCCTGACTTCGAAGTACTGTTCTCATCACTCAGGTGTACCTCAAGCCTTGTGATCTGATTGGCGAAGCGCGCCAGGATGCGCTCAAGGATCTCTTCGACACTTTGCGCCAGGGATTCATCCCCGGAAATATTCCTGTCGGTATTCACTTGGATCTGCATTTTGATTCTCTCCAGCAGCGATAGACGCAGTATTGCCACTGTATAGGATCAATACGTAACGGGCTGTCACGAGCGGTCGCGACGTATGCCGTATGCAGCCACTGCAATGATTGGAAGGAACCGGGGCCAGCTGCTGCCAAGTCGTCACCTGCGGCCGACTTTTTGATCGGCCACGACGATGCTGGCGCCCGACCCGGTGGACGACGGGCGCTGTTTGCGGCGCGCGTTGCTTACGGCGTGTCGCAGACCCTGCTGGCGACCCGGCCCACGGTGAGGCCCTGTACCAGGATGGAAAACACCACTACGCCGTAGGTAAGCGCGAGGACGGTGTCCCGGTCCGCGCCAGGCGCCAGCGAGAATGCGAGCGCCACCGATATCCCGCCGCGCAGGCCACCCCAGGTCAGCACGCGCCAGGAGCCGTGCGGCAGGCGGAAGAATCCGGTCATCACCCGCACGGGCGCGCCAACGGTAAACAGGCGCGCGGCCAGGGTGATGGCGATCGCACCGGCCATGGCCAGCAGCAGAGGCGGTGAGAATGCAATGACGATTACTTCCATGCCAATCAGCACGAACAGCACGGCGTTGAGGATCGCGTCGATCAGTTCCCAGAACATGTCCACATAGCGGCGGGTGGTGTCCGACATGGCCCTGGCGCGGGCGCCGTTGCCGACCATCAGCCCGACTACCACCATCGCCAATGGGCCCGAGACATGCAGGTGCGTTGCCAGCGCGTAGCCTCCCATTACCGCGGCGAGGGTCAGCAACACCTCAACCTGGTACTGATCGATAGTTCTCAGCAGCCAGAAAGTCAGGTAGCCGAGCAGCAGACCAAACGCGATGCCGCCCCCGCCTTCGCGCAGCAGGACCATGCCGGCCTCCCCGGGCGTGGGTGTAATGCCGCTGGCGCCAATGCCCAGCAGCAGCGAGAACAACACCACGCCCACGCCATCATTGAATAACGACTCGCCTGCGATCACCAGTTCGAGTTGCTTGGGCGCACCGATGGATTTCAGGATGCCCATGACCGAGATCGGGTCGGTGGGCGAGATCAGGGCGCCGAACAGCAGGCAGTACAGCAGCGGCAAGGGCACGCCTATCAGAGGCAGCAGCCACCACATCGCGAAGCCGACGAGGATCGTGGAAACGCAGGTGCCGACCAGGGCCAGTGCGGCGATCTGCCAGCGGTACTGCTTCAGGGTCACCAGGTCCACGTGCAGCGCCCCGGCGAACAGCAGGAACGAGAGCATGCCCTGCATCAGCACGTCGGAAAAATCGACAAACCGCAGCAATGACTTTTCGTATGCGCTCAAGCCATGGTCCAGGCCCAGGGCATGCAGGCCGACGATACCCAGGGACAGAAACAAGGCAATAGCCATCACCCCGATAGTGGTTGGCAGCCGCAGGAAGCGATGATTGGCATACGCCAGCAGGGCAGTGACCACCAGCAGCAAGGCGGCGACATCAAGCATGGGCTGCACGCCCCAGCAAAGCGGTTGCGGTGACGTTGCCGTGCTGGCGGGCCAGCAGAATCTGCTCGAAGTGCTGCAGTTTGGACTGGATGTCGGCAGCATCTGCAGCGTTGCCGATCGTGCGTTGCGCATCCGCCGCCATGCGCGCGGCGTGGGCGGCAAGGACCTCCAGCCGCTCAGGCTCCGGTTCGCACACCGCCACCACCGCCAGGATTTCGACCAGCTTGATCAGCAGCGCCGTGTTGCCCTCCGAGCTCTGTCTGATCAGGTGGAACATCACGTCGCAGAGGCTGCGATAGGACACCGTGGGAACCACCAGCGCAAGTCTGCCATTGACTGCATGGACCCCATTGGGAATGACCTTGCCCGCCAGGTCACACAGCGCGTCACCCAGCCGGTCCAGCACGCTCATCGCCGAATGCGGATCATTGATGCCCGGTGAAAGTGCACGCACGGCAACTTCGACCAGCTGCCGGATGGTCTGCTCCGCATCGCCAGTGCTGCCCCGCGCCGCACCCAATGCGGTATTGCGGCGGATGGCGGCCTCGGCTTCAGGCACCCGCACGCTCATCAATGCAATGGGGGCGCCGGGGAAGAGGTAGTCCCCACGACGCACCAGCAGGCGCAGGGTGGTGCCGTGCGCGGCCGCCCATTCGGCCAGCGCTGCTTCGTCGAGTTGCTGCAGATAGCCGCGCCGGGAATCGACCACGGCCACTGCGCTGTCCCAGAAGTCTTCCGGCGGCGGGTCCAGGTTGGGTCGTTCAACCACCAGCACGCGCATGGCCCGGGTGACATCGTTGCTGACCAGGTCGATGACGGTATCCACACTGATCCGGCTGGCCATGTGGCCGACGAAATACACCAGTGTGGCCACACACCCAAAGGCCAGCAGCAGGCCAACCGACAGGGAAAGGTGCGGCGTGAACACGCCCTCATCCTGGGTGCGGACACTGCGCAGCACCATCAGCGCATAGGAGAAAGTCCCCAGGAAAGCGCCCAGCGTGAACTGGTTGCCGCGGTCACGGGTGAAGTTCCTCAGCAACCTTGGTCCCATCTGTCCTGCCGCCAGTGACAGGGCGGCGATGGTGATCGAGAACACCGTGCCGGCAACGCCGATGGTGGAAGAAGCCACCGCGCCCAGCAGGATGCGGGCGCCGGTACCGCCCCCGTTGTAGAGCCAAGATGAGCCTTCAACCCAGGCAGGAAGTGCACCGCTGCGGTCCAGTGCCACCAGCGCTACGGCCAGCAGGATGCCACCCAGCACCATGCTGGCCGGCATCAGCCAGAATGACTCGGCCAGTTGCCCCATCCATTTTCTCAAGCGCGCTTTCATCGGAGCTTCCTGTTGGTCAGTCGAGAGTAGGTCGCCCGTGGCGGAGGTGCAATGGACGCATCGCGTGCAGGGGTCGAACCGGATTGGTCATGAGCCCCGGATGAGAGGCGGAGGACCCTGATCAGGCCTGGCGACCACGGACCATTGACTCATTCCCTGAGTCATGAAGCGTCAGCCGGCTCACCTTGACTCCAGGTCCTTGCCCACACTTCAGGATTTCCCATGCTTGGCACGTCACTCGTCCTGGTCGCCGTTGTCATCGTTCTGGTCGTCATTGGCCTGGATCCTTTCGTCTGGAGCATCGCGCTGCGTCGGGAGGTGCCGGTCAATGAAGTACATATCGTGCAGACCCGCAAGAACACGGTGTCTTATGGCAACGGCTATGCCATCAACACTTACTACGAATGGCCGTCGCGTATTCCGATGATCGCACTGGTGCGGGTGACCCTGCCGGTCTCCAACTTCTCCACCGACCCGCCGGACCCTGCCGTCTATGACAAGGAGCGCGTGCCGTTTGTGGTCGACGTCATGGCATTCTTCCGGATCAGCGACTCCAATAACGCAGTCAAGCGGGTGACTTCGTTTGAGGAACTCAAGGCACAGCTGACCGCCATCGTGCAGTGCTCGCTGCGCACCTTGCTGGCCGGGCACCAGATCGACCAGATCATGCTCGACCGCAGCCGTTTCGGTGAAGCTTTCAGCAAGGAAGTAACACCACAGCTCGGAGGCTGGTGCGTGGAGGCGATCAAGAACATCGAGCTGACGGATATCCGCGACGTCAAGGAAAGCGAGGTCATCCAGAACATCATGGCCAAGCGAACTTCGGGCATCGAACGCGAATCGCGGCTGGTCGTGGCCGACAATACCCGTCAAGCCGAAAAGGCCGAGATCGCGATCACGCGTGAAATCGAAATGTCGCGCCAGCACGCGGCCGAGCAAGTGGGCCTGCGCACAGCCGAGAAGGACAGGAACGTCGGTGTCATCAACGAGCAGTCCGCCCAGCCGTTCAAGGTGCAGCAGCG
>JBDSUI010000153.1:0-6379 GCA_039927795.1 Pseudoxanthomonas sp. | reverse complement strand
CGCCCAGCATCAAGGCAGTGGAAGGCAAGGGTGCGCTGCCGGCAGGTACATACAGGCCTACTCGGCGAATCGGCCTGATCATGCGTTCGCAGACCACGCCCGGCGCAGTCTCCACCGCATAGGGCTGGGCCATGCCGGCGCGATGGAAGGCGGTGATGCGCGCCGCCGCTTCCACCATTGCATTCTTCAGACCGGCTTCGACCTGCGATTCGGCGAGCGCGAACTCGGCCTCGCTCACTTCGAAATCCAACGTTGTAACCTGGTCCAGGCGCGCAGTGATCTCGCGCAGCGCCGCATCGCCGCGCTGGCTCACGTCAGCCAGCAACAGCGCGACTACTTCGCGCGTTGCCGCGGCCACTTCGTGCACCGGGCGTCGCAAGGCGTCGCGCCTTGCCGCTTCATCCAGGCGGGACCATTCAATCCGCTTCATGCCAGCGACCTCTCTACCGACAGCACCATCAGGCCCTGCGCGCCTGCGCGCTGAAGTTCTTCCAGGCGTTGCCAGGTCACCAGGCCGTGGCACATGGTCTGCAACGACTGCGGCCCTTCCGATTCGGTGGCCAGATAGGTGGGCGCGTCCGCGTCCGGGAGCAGTCGCAACAGGCCTGGCACTGCGGCGCGGTCGGCGCGGAACATCAGCAGCTTGCGGTCCTTGAGCTTGAGCACGCCGTCCATGCGTCGCAGCAACATGGCGGCCAGGTCAGCGCGCTGGTCTTCCAGCTCACGCGTCGGCCCGGCCAGCACCGCCTCGCTTTGCAGCAAGGTTTCCACCGGCTTGAGCTGATTGGCCAGCAAGGTGGCGCCGCTGGAAACCAGATCGCAGATCAGATCAGCCGTGCCCAGCTTGGGGGCGATTTCCACTGATCCGGAAAGTTCGACCACGCTGGCCCGCACGCCCTGCTGCTCCAGCCACGCCGCGAGGATCGCGGGATAGCTGGTGGCAATGCGCATGCCCTGCAACTGTGCCGGACCTTCCCATTCCCAGGTCTCCGGTACCGCCAGCATCAGATTGCAACTGCCGAAACCCAGGGCATGCATTTCCCGATATGCATCGGACAGGCCGGCACTTGCGCGCGCTGCGGCCTGTTCGTTGAGTTCGTTGCGACCCACCACGCCGAAGTCGCAAACGCCGTCGGCGATCAGGCCCGGGATGTCGTCATCGCGTACCAGCAACAGGTCCACAGGCAGCGACTCGCCGTAGCAGAACAGCTTGTCGCGGCTCTCTCGCCAGCTCAGGCCGCAGGCGGATAACAGCGCCCGCGCCGGTTCGGCGAGACGTCCACTTTTCTGGATGGCGATGCGCAAACGGTCGCGCGTCGCGGTAGCGACAGGTGGGCTCATGCTGGACAGCTCAATGGGAGGCGGTGGTGGAACGGGACTGCTGGCGACGCATGGCGGTGTGGTAACCGCCGGTTCCGGATTCCAGCGTGCGCGCCACCCGCCCGATGGTGGTGACGCTGACCTCGGTGAGGTCATGGATTTCACGGTACGGAACACCTTTCAGCAACAACGGCACCACACGCCAGCGATCGGACATGGCTTCGAGCTCGGCGGGGGTGCACAGATCCTGCAGGAAAGCGCCTACGTCCTCCGGCCGGACCAGCGCCGCGAGCGCGCGGGACAAGGCCTGCAATGAGGCAGAAGCAGTCTGATCGTCAATGGCGGGGCGGCGCTTCATGCTTGCGGGGTCGTGCCAACGTATTAATGCGTTAGCACATGATCACGCAAGCGCAAGCGTGCGTCAAGCGCAGTTTTGACTGCCCGGCACGCGGCCACGACAGGCCGGAACCCCGACGACGGCAGCCAGCGCAGCTGCAGTGGTGGCGCTGCCAAGGCGCGGCGGCACGGGCGGAGTAGACTGCGGCGAGCACTACAGGGAACAGGGCGCGCCAGCGCGACCTGAAAAGGGGTTTGAATGCGAAGTTGGCGGAGCCAATGGTTGTTCGGGTGGATGGTCCTGGTGGCCACCCTGAGTTGCAGTGCCCATGCGCAGGCGCCGCTGGAGATCACGGCCGCTTCTTCGCAGCATCCGCTTGCGTCCCACACCAGCTACTACCATGACGTTACCGGCACGGACGACCTGGCCGCCAGCGTTCGGAAGTTGGCTGCGGGTACTTTCAAGCCCCTGCCTGGTAAGAGCGCCTCTTTCGGATTCCAGAATGGCGCTTTCTGGTTTCATGCCCAGGTCGTCAACCAGGACAGCGCTGACGACAAATGGCTGCTGGTGCAGGAATACGCGCTCAGTGACCGCATCGACGTCTACGCCATGTATGCCGACGGGCATGTGGTTCATTCGGTGGGCGGTGACCATCTGCCTTTCAACCAGCGCAACATCCGCTACCGGCAGCCCAATTTCTGGGTGACGCTACCGCAAGGGCAAACCGTCAACCTGCTGGTTCGCGTGCAGAGCGAGAGCTCCATGCAGGTGCCATTGCGGCTGTACTCACCCAGTGCCTTTATTGAACAATCGCGCGACGCCCAGTTCGCCATTGGCCTGTACTACGGCATCCTGCTGGCGCTTTTCACCTACAACCTGGTGCTGTGGCTGACCCTGCGTGATGCCAGCTATTTCTGGTACCTGTTCCATATCACCGCCTTCGGGGTGGTGCTGTTCACCCTCAATGGCCTGGGTTTTGAATACCTGTGGCCCGACTCCTGGTGGCTGGCCGACCACATGGTGCCGCTGTCGATCTGCCTGGCGCTGGTGGGTATGCAGCAGTTCGCCCGCAACTTCCTGGAGCTGAAACAGCGATGGCGTTTCGGTGATCGGGTGGCGGTAGGCATCATCACCTTCTTTCTACTGCTGGCCGTGGCCGCCATCGCCCTGCCCTACCGCCAGGTGACGCCACTGGCCTCGGCTGCGGTGTTCCCGAGCATCTGCTGGATCCTGGTGGAAACCGTGGTGGTGCTGCGGCGCGGCTACAAGCCGGCCTGGCTGTTCCTGGTGGCCTGGTTCCTGTTCCTGCTGGGCACGGGCATGTTTTCGGCCATAGCCTTCAATCTGGTGCCGAAGAATTTCGTTACCGAGTACGGGGTGCAGATCGGGTCTGCCGTGGAGATGCTGCTGCTGTCCATTGCGCTGGGGTATCGCTATGCCGCGTTGCGCAACGAGAATGAACGCATCGTGCACGAGGCGCGCGACCAACTGGAGGATAAGGTCGAACAGCGGACCTTCGAGCTGCGCAATGCACTGGGACAGCTGGAGGAAGCGCACCATCGACTCAGCGAATCCAGCCGCCATGACGGGTTGACTGACCTCTATAACCGCAGCCACTTCCGAGAAGCCTTCGAGCACCTGCTGGCGGATGCGCGCGACAGCAACCGGCCGATCTCCCTGTTGATGATCGACCTGGATCATTTCAAGAAGATCAACGACCGCTATGGCCACCTGGTGGGTGACGATTGCCTGCGCAGCACCTCCAACACCATGGCCGAAGTGCTGGCACCGCATGATGCCTTGCTGGCGCGCTTTGGCGGCGAGGAGTTCATCGCCGCCCTACCCGGCATGAACCTGGCCCAGGCCAGCGCGGTGGCCGAGGAGCTGCGGCTGGGCCTGAACCAGCGGCCATGCATCAGCGGAGGGCAAGTGATCCCGGTTTCGGCCAGCATTGGTGTTCATTCAGTCGATGTCGGTGTCAAGGACAGCATCGAGGCGGCGCTACAGGTCGCCGACCAGGCCCTGTATGCAGCCAAGGCCGAAGGACGCGACTGCGTACGCACCCTTTAGCGCCAGCAAGCGCGTATCGCCGCGCCCCTATTGGCGATAGCATCGCGGGTCCCAGACTTTCGCCGGACCACACCATGCCGATTCGTCCTGTCGCTGCCCTCGCGCTGCTGCTGTTGATGGAAAACCTGCTGGCCGCCGGCCAGCTGCCGGTTGCGAACCAGCTTGCGCAGGACGCAGTAATCGTTGATACCCACATCGACGCGCCCAGCCAGTTGCTGGGCGAATGGAAGGACCTTGGCAAGCTTACCGCCGGGCGCGAATTCGATTATCCGCGCGCACGGCAAGGCGGCCTGGACGTGGCTTTCATGTCCATTTACACCTCACCCCAGCAGGACCAGGGCGGCACAGCGCGGCAGATAGCGGACCAGCAGATCGATGCGGTGCAGGCCATGGTGGGCCGCCACCCCGACAAGTTTGCACTGCTCACTTCCCCTGCCGATGTCGAGCGGCTGCGTGCAGGCGGCCACGTGCTGCTGGCGCTGGGAATGGAAAATGGCGCGCCAATAGGCGATGACCTGAGCCAACTGGCGCGATTCCACGAACGCGGGGTGCGCTACATCACCCTGGCCCACAGTGCCAGCAATCGCATCAGTGACTCATCGTATGACCGCACGCGCCAATGGCAGGGCCTGAGTCCGTTTGGCAGGGATGTGGTCGCCGAGATGAATCGCCTGGGCATCATGGTGGATGTCTCGCATCTGTCAGACGCGGCAGTGGCACAAGCGCTGGCACTGAGCACGGTGCCAGTAATCGCCAGCCATTCCGGTTTCCGTCACTTCACCCCTGGTTTCGAGCGCAATCTCAGCGACACACTTGCCAAGGCGATTGCTGCGAAGGGTGGCGTGGTGCAGATCACCTTCGGCGTGGGATTCGTCAATCGCAAGGCTGCCGATGACCTGCAGGCCTACTTCAATGCCGAAGCCGCGATTGACCAGCGCAACGCGCTCGCACGCGCGGCAGGTACACCCCTGGAAGACAAGGACGCATTCGACAAGGAATGGGACCGCAGCCACCCGGCCCCCGCCACTCCTATCGAGGCGGTTCTCGACCAGGTTGACTACGCCGTCAAACTCATTGGCATAGACCACGTAGGCCTGGGTTCGGATTTCGATGGGGTGTCTGGAAATCTGCCTGAAGGTCTTCGCAGCGTGGCCGACTATCCCAACCTGATCGCTGGCCTGCAGGCGCGGGGCTATAGCGACGAACAGCTGAGGAAGTTTCTTGGCGGCAACCTGCTGCGTGTGTGGGCGGCGGTGGAGGCCGGCAGCGAGCAGCCGAAACCTTGAAACAAGCCAGAAGGACTTTGCAGCCAGGCAAAGATCTACACGGGCAGCACCCCTGAATGTCCGGATTGCCTCCTGGCTAGTGCGCTAGCGTGTACAACACCTATATTTCGGGGGCTGAAAGAACGCCACGGGCGGCGGCCAACAACTTGCCGGATTCCACCAGCCTGACCGCGGTCGCGACTTCACCGTCCATGGCACGGTCGCGGTCCAGGAACGGAATTTCCTTTCGCAAGGCCGCATGCGCAGCGGCCACCGCGTGACCCGGGTGGAATGCACCAGCGCGGGCCAGTTCTGCCCGCAGGCCATCGACCTCGTGCAGGAATGCGGCATCCGTTGTCGCGCCACCTTGCACCTTGACCGCAAATGCCAAGGCATCGGCACGCGCCGAAAGATCGCGGGCCGCATTGATCATGTCCATGCGCAGATCCAGCGCCTGCGCCGCACTGTACAACTCAAGCGCCAGCACCTTGCCCAGGTCCTGGGTCATGGCCAGCACCTGACGCGCTTCGTTGGCACCCATCGACACGTGGTCCTCGGCGTTGGCGCTGGTCGGAATTGAAAATACCGAAGCCGGATGCGCGCGGCTGACCAGGTCGTTGACGATGGCCGCGGCGGTGTACTGCACGATCATGTGACCGGACTCGGTGCCATCTTCGTTGCCAATCAGGAAGGCAGGCAGGCCATCATTGGTGGCCGGATCCACAAGTTTGTTGAGCCGGCGTTCGCTGATCGAGGCCAGCACCGGGATCGAGGCCTTCACGTAGCTCATCGCCAAAGCCAGCGGCATGCCATGGAAATGTCCAGCGGAAATGACCTGCTCTTCCACGTGCGCCGCGTCCACCTTGTCGGGGAACACCAGTGGATTGTCGGTGACTGAATTCAGCTCTATTTCCAGCACGCGCTTGGCCTGCGCCACCGCATCGCGCACGGCTCCATGCACCTGCGGAATGCAGCGCAGCGAGTAGCTGTCCTGCGGCTGATGCTTCTTGCCGCCGCGGAACGGACGGAAACGGTTGTAGAACTTCTCGCGACCATGCCGTTGGTCGCTGGGTACCCAGTCCCAACCGATATCGAAACGAAGTGCCTGCGATGCCTCGGTGTCCCAGCTTTGCGGCAACCAAGGCCTGAATTTTGGCACCAGGTGGTAGGGAATATCGACCAACGTCGATCCCGACAGCAGTGCGCGCAATCTGGACGCCACGTACACCTGTCCAGGATGCGGACGCAAGGCATGCACTTCCTCGGCAAAGGCGCCCAGGCGTCCGGCAAAAGCGTCCAGCGTCATTGCCGCGGCAAGATCGGCGGTATCCAGCAACGCATCCAACTTGTGTACCGCCAGCACGCCCATCGCCAGCATCTGCGCGGT
>JBDSUI010000152.1:0-5684 GCA_039927795.1 Pseudoxanthomonas sp. | reverse complement strand
CCGTCAGAATCCGCGTCGGCCAGGATGACCACCTTGCCGTAGCGCAGCCCGCTGATGTCGGGCTTGCCAGGGTCGCAGCCGATGGCCACGGCCAGGTCATGCACTTCATTGGAGGCCAACACGCCGCCTGAAGCCACTTCCCAGGTATTGAGGATCTTGCCGCGCAGCGGCAGGATTGCCTGGAAGTCCTTGTCACGCGCCTGCTTGGCACTGCCGCCTGCGGAATCACCTTCCACCAGAAACAATTCCGTTCGTGAAAGGTCCTGTGAAATGCAGTCGGCCAACTTGCCGGGCAGGGCCGGGCCCTGGGTCACCTTTTTGCGGACAATCTGTTTCTCGGTCTTCAGTCGCGCGCTGGCACGCTCGATGGCAAGCTGGGCAATGCGCTCGCCATAGTCGGTGTGCTGGTTGAGCCATAGCGAGAACGCATCGTGTGCCGCGCCCTCAATAAAACCAGCCGCCTGGCGCGAGCTCAGCCGCTCCTTGGTCTGGCCACTGAACTGCGGGTCGGTCATCTTCACCGAAAGCACGAAGGCCACGCGGTCCCACACATCTTCGGGCGCCAGCTTCACCCCGCGCGGCAGCAGGTTGCGGAAATCGCAGAACTCGCGCAAGGCATCAGTCAGGCCGCTGCGCAGGCCATTGACGTGGGTACCGTGCTGGGCGGTGGGAATGAGATTGACGTAGCTTTCCTGGACCAGGTCGCCTTCGGGAATCCAGGACACCGCCCAGTCCACGATCTCACTCTGCTTGGACAGGCGGCCCACGAACAGCTCCGGCGGCAACAGCTCGCGTTCACTCAGCTCGCCCAGCAGGTAATCGCGCAGGCCGTCGGCATAATGCCATTGGTCGCGCTCGCCGCTGGCCTCGTCGAACAGTTTCACCGTCAGGCCCGGGCAGAGCACGGCCTTGGCCCGCAACAGGTGCTTCAACGCGCGCAGGTTGTACTTGGGCGTATCGAAATATTTGGGGTCCGCCCAGAATCGCAGGCGCGTGCCGGTGTTCTTCTTGCCGACGCTGCCCACGATTTCCAGCTTGGAAGCCGCATCACCGTCGCGAAACTCCATGCGGTACTCGTTGCCATCGCGCTTGATGAAGAGTTCCACCCTGGTCGACAGCGCATTGACCACGCTGACGCCCACGCCATGCAGGCCGCCGCTGAAGGTGTAGTTGCGGTTATTGAACTTGCCGCCCGCATGCAGGCGGGTGAGGATCAGCTCGACACCGGAGATCTTTTCCTCCGGATGCATGTCCACCGGCATGCCACGGCCGTCATCGCTGACCTGGCAACTGCCGTCCTTGAACAGGATGACCTCGATCTCGCTGGCATGGCCCGCCAATGCCTCGTCCACCGCGTTGTCGATCACCTCCTGCGCCAGGTGGTTGGGGCGGGTGGTGTCGGTATACATGCCGGGACGGCGTTTTACCGGATCCAGGCCGGAAAGGACTTCGATATCGGCGGCGTTGTAGCGGGTATTCATGGAATGGCTGAAGTTTTCTGGGGGCGCGAGTGCAGTCGCGAAGTGTGCGGCTTGGGGTTTTTTTTTGCACGTTCAGTGGCAGGTGGGCCGCGGTGGACTAAGGTCGCGTAGCAATTCCGGCCCGCCGAAACGGTTGCGGCCGGCAGCAAACGGGAGAATCCTGATGAAAAAACGCAATCTGTTGATCCTCGGCGCCCTGGCCGCCGCCCTGACCGCCACGCTGGCCCTGGCCCAGCGGCAGAGCGGCACAGACGCCACCCAGACCGAAGAAGCTGCCAGTGACCAGCGCACCGACGCGGACAAGAAGGCCCAGCGCCGCGCCCAGAATGAGGCCGCCGCCGCCGCCCGTGCCAAGGCCAAGGGCCAGACCGACAAGAAAACCGAAGTCGAGGAAGAAGAGGAAGAGGGCAAGCCCTGACCTTTCAAGCCTTCGCGCACACCGCTTATAGGGCCGAATACGCCCACGCACGCCCCGCTTGGTCGGGGCGTGCGCTTTTACAGTCCGCAAAGTGCCGCCGGGACCTCGCCGCCTTTGTACTAGTGCCGCCCAACCGGTAAACTATCGCTTTCCGGGAGGCCTTCGGCCATGACCCCCCTGATTTTCGTAACTGGTGGTGTGGTGTCCTCGCTGGGCAAGGGCATTGCCGCCGCGTCGCTTGCGTCTATCCTTGAAGCGCGTGGCCTGCGGGTCACGATGATGAAGCTGGACCCGTATATCAACGTGGATCCGGGCACCATGAGCCCGTTCCAGCATGGCGAGGTCTACGTCACCGACGATGGTGCCGAGACCGACCTGGACCTGGGCCATTACGAGCGTTTCGTACGCACACGCCTCAGCCGCAAGAATTCCATCACCACCGGACGCATCTACGAGAACGTGATCCGCAAGGAACGTCGCGGCGACTACCTGGGCGCTACCGTCCAGGTCATTCCGCACATCACCGACGAGATCAAGCGCTGCATCGACGAAGCCACCTCAGGTTTCGATGTGGCCCTGGTGGAGATTGGCGGTACGGTCGGCGATATCGAATCGCTGCCGTTCCTGGAAGCCATCCGCCAGATCCGCACCGAGCGCGGCCCGGAAAAAGCGTTGTTCATGCACCTGACCCTGGTGCCGTACATTGCCGCGGCCGGAGAACTGAAGACCAAGCCCACCCAGCATTCGGTGAAGGAATTGCGCTCGATCGGCATCCAGCCCGACGTGCTGCTGTGCCGCAGCGAACAACCGCTGCCGGACTCCGAGCGCCGCAAGATCGCCTCGTTCACCAATGTGTCCGAGCGCGCAGTAATCGCCGCGCGCGACGTGGATGTGCTCTACAAGATTCCGCTGTACCTGCACGAGCAGCAGCTCGACGAGATTGTGGTCAACCAGCTGAAGCTTCCGGTTACCGGCCCAGCCGATCTTTCCGAGTGGGAGGCAGCCGTTGACGCAACGCTCAATCCACTCGACGAAGTCACCATCGCGGTGGTGGGCAAATATATCGATCACAAGGACGCATACAAGTCGGTGGGCGAGGCGCTCAAGCATGGCGGCCTGCGCCAGCGTACGCGGGTGAACCTGAAGTGGATCGAGGCGCAGGAACTGGAAGGCAGCGACCAGTCCGCACTGGCGGACGTGGACGGCATCCTGGTGCCGGGCGGCTTTGGTGATCGCGGCTTCGAGGGCAAGGTGGTCTCGGCCCGCTACGCGCGCGAAAATGGCGTGCCTTATTTCGGCATCTGTTATGGCATGCAGGCCGCAGTGGTCGACTACGCCCGCAATATCCTGGGCATGGCCGACGCCAACAGCACCGAGAACGACAAGCAGTCCACGCACCCGGTCATTGGCCTGATCACCGAGTGGCGCACCGCTAGTGGCGAAGTGGAAAAACGTGATGAGCGCACGGGTCTGGGCGGCAGCATGCGCCTGGGCCTGCAGGAAGCGCGGCTCAAGCCGGGCACGCTGGCCCGCGAACTGTATGGCAAGGACGTGGTTTCCGAACGCCACCGCCATCGCTACGAGTTCAACAACCGCTACCGTACCCAGATGGAGGACGCCGGCCTGGTGATTTCAGCCAAGTCGATGGACGATCTGCTGGTCGAGATGATCGAACTGCCGCGTGACGTGCACCCCTGGTTCCTGGCCTGCCAGGCGCATCCCGAATTCCTGTCGACGCCCCGTGATGGGCATCCCCTGTTCGTGGGCTTCATCCGCGCCGCGCGCGAGCGCAAAGCCAATGAAGGCCTGGCGGGCGGCACGCTGCTGAAGGAAGCGCGGGCGTGAGTATCATTCCCGCAACAGAGTTCCCGTGCGTGGTGGGAGTGACGAACCAGGCACTTGGCGGTCTGTCGGATGCGCTGGGTCTCACACAATCCACGGATGTCGTGGTTCGACATGCGAAACACGAACGGATTCCTCATATCGGAACGATTGAATGAAACTGTGTGACTTCGAAGTAGGCCTCGACCAGCCGTTCTTCCTCATCGCCGGCCCCTGCGTCATCGAATCGATGCAACTGCAGCTGGATGTAGCCGGAAAGCTGAAGGAGATCACCGGCAAGCTGGGCATCAACTTCATCTTCAAGTCGAGTTTCGACAAGGCCAATCGCACTTCCGGCACCAGCTTTCGCGGCCCCGGCGTCGACGAAGGGCTGAAAGTGCTGGCGGAAGTGAAGCGGCAACTCGGCGTGCCGGTGCTGACCGACGTGCATGAGTACACGCCGTTGGAGGAAGTGGCTTCGGTGGTCGACGTGCTGCAGACGCCCGCATTCCTGTGCCGGCAGACCGACTTCATCCACAAGGTCGCCAGCGTCGGCAAGCCGGTCAACATCAAGAAGGGCCAGTTCCTGTCGCCCTGGGAAATGAAGCACGTCACCAGCAAGGCCAAGGCCACGGGCAATCAGCAGATCATGGCCTGCGAACGCGGTGCCAGCTTCGGTTACAACAATCTGGTTTCCGACATGCGCTCGCTCAGCGTGATGCGCGATACGGGATGTCCGGTGGTGTTCGATGCCACCCATTCGGTGCAATTGCCTGGCGGCATGGACGGCAAGTCCGGTGGCCAGCGCGAATTCGTGCCGGTGCTGTCCCGCGCGGCCATGGCGGTCGGTATTGCCGGCATCTTCATGGAAACCCATCCCAAGCCTGAAGAAGCGCTGTCCGATGGTCCCAATGCGTGGCCGCTGGGCAAGATGGAAGCGCTGCTGGAAACCTTGATGGCGCTGGACAGCGTCACCAAGAAGAACGGCTTTCTCGAATCCTCACTCTGACTGACAACCAAACCCACATGACCTCAATCACCAAGATCCACGCCCGCGAAATTCTCGACAGCCGCGGTAATCCCACCCTGGAAGCGGAGGTCACGCTGGAAGATGGTTCCTTTGGCCGTGCCATGGTGCCTTCCGGTGCCTCGACCGGTTCCAAGGAGGCGGTCGAATTGCGCGATGGCGACCGGACCCGCTACCTGGGCAAGGGCGTGCAGCACGCGGTGGCCAACGTCAATGGCGCCATCGCCACCGCGCTGAAGGGATTCGATGCGGCTGACCAGGAAGGACTAGACCGTCGCCTGATCGATATCGACGGCACCGAGAACAAAGGCCGCCTGGGTGCCAATGCCCTGCTTGGCGTTTCCCTGGCCAATGCGCATGCGATGGCTGCCTCGAAGAAGATGCCGCTGTGGCAGCACCTGGCCAACGGCAACGACGTGGTCCTGCCGGTGCCGATGATGAACATCATCAATGGCGGCGCGCATGCCGACAACAACGTCGACCTGCAGGAATTCATGGTCCTGCCGGTCGGATTCGACACCTTCGCTGAATCGCTGCGGGCTGGCGCTGAAATCTTCCATGCGCTGAAGTCGGTGCTGAAAGGTCACGGCCTGAGCACGGCAGTGGGCGACGAAGGCGGCTTCGCGCCCGACCTGCGCAGCAACGTCGAAGCACTGGACACCATCCTGGAAGCCATCGGCCGTGCCGGCTACAAGGCTGGTGAGGACATCCTGCTGGGTCTGGACGTGGCCAGCACCGAGTTCTACGAGAACGGCAAGTACCACCTGATGGGCGAGGGCAAGCGCCTGACCTCGGAGCAGTTCACCGACTTCCTGGCTGGCTGGGCCGCCGAATACCCCATCATCACCATTGAAGACGGCATGGCTGAAGACGACTGGGCCGGCTGGAAGCTGCTGACCGAGCGCCTGGGCAGCAAGGTGCAGCTGGTGGGCGACGA
>JBDSUI010000151.1:0-3551 GCA_039927795.1 Pseudoxanthomonas sp. | reverse complement strand
CTCCTGGCGCGGCACGGTCAGCGCCGCTTCCATTTCCTTCAGGATGTGCAGGCGACCCTGCTTGGCCTGGGCCAGTGCCACCTTCATGATCTCTTCGGTGATGCCCTGGATCTTGATGTCCATCTGCAGCGCCGAAATACCCTTGGCGGTACCGGCCACCTTGAAGTCCATGTCGCCCAGGTGATCTTCGTCACCCAGGATGTCGGAAAGGACCACGAAATCGTCGCCTTCCTTGACCAGGCCCATGGCGATACCGGCGACCGGCGCCGAAATCGGCACACCGGCATCCATCAGCGCCAGCGAGCTGCCGCAGACCGAGGCCATGGAGGAAGAACCATTGGATTCGGTGATCTCCGAAACCACGCGGATGGTGTATGGGAAGGCTTCCATGGTCGGCATTACTGCCAGCACGCCACGCTTGGCAAGGCGGCCGTGGCCGATCTCGCGACGCTTCGGGCCCATCATGCGGCCGGCCTCACCCACCGAGTAGGGGGGGAAGTTGTAATGGAACAGGAAGTGTTCCTTGTACTCGCCAGCGACCGCGTCGATGACCTGGCCATCGCGGGCGGTGCCCAGCGTCACGGCGACAATGGCCTGGGTCTCGCCACGGGTGAACAGCGAGGAGCCGTGCACGCGCGGAAGCACGCTGACGCGCGAGGTAATCGGGCGCACGGTGTCCAGCGCACGGCCATCGATACGCACCTTGGTCTTGAGGACCGAGTTGCGCATGGTCTGGTATTCCTGCTCGCTGAATTCCTTGGCCAGGTCGCCATGGGTCCAGGCGTTGCTTTCCGCATCGGCCGCCAGCGCGCTGATGGCTTCCTTCTTGACGCCGGAAATCGTGTCCTTGCGCTCAAGCTTGTCACGCACCTGGAACGCCTGCGACAGCTTGTCGCCAATGGCGTGGCGGATGGCACTGATCAGGCCTTCGTTGGTTTCCGGCGCAGACCAGGTCCACTTCGGCTTGCCACCTTCGGCAACAAGGTCGTTGATGGCGGCAATCGCCACCTGCAGCTGCTGGTGGCCGAACATGACCGCACCCAGCATCACATCTTCGGACAGCTCGCGCGCTTCGGATTCGACCATCAGCACGGCCTGGCTGGTACCGGCGACGACCAGCTCGAGCTCCGAATCCTTCAGCTCGCTGACGGTCGGGTTGAGCAGGTACTGGCCATCCTTGTAGCCGACCTTGGCCGCGCCAATCGGGCCGTCGAACGGCGCGCCGGACAGCGACAGCGCAGCGGATGCGCCAAGCAGGGCCAGGATATCGCCATCGACTTCCGGATTCATCGACATCACCGTGGCGATGATCTGCACTTCATTGCGGAAGCCATCGGGGAACAGCGGACGGATCGGGCGATCGATCAAACGGGAAATCAACGTTTCCTTCTCGCTCTGGCGACCTTCACGCTTGAAGAAGCCACCCGGGATGCGGCCGCCGGCGTAGAACTTTTCCTGGTAATCAACGGTCAGCGGGAAGAAGTCCTGTCCTTCGCGTGCGGTCTTGTTGGCTACGGCACTGACCAGCAGCACGGTGCCTTCGCACGACACCATGACGGCACCGCCGGCCTGGCGGGCGATCTCGCCGGTTTCCAGGGTGACCTGGTGCTTGCCGTACTGGAAGGTCTTGGTAATTTTTGCCACGTTGTTTGATCCTTGGTGATGCGCTATCGGTTGAACCGGATGCAACCCATGCTGCATGCGGATGGCCGGGTGGGTCCGGCCGGGTACTGCAGGTTTGAAATCTTTTTGCGGGCTGAAAACAAGACCGCGGCGCATCACTGCGCCGCGGTCGGTATTCGGTTTAGCGACGCAGGCCGAGTTTCTCGATCAGGGTCTTGTAACGCTCGCCATCTTTTTTCTTCAGATAGTCAAGCAGGCTGCGGCGGCGGTTCACCAGCTGCAGCAGGCCACGGCGGCTGTGGTGATCTTTCTTGTGGGTCTTGAAGTGGCCGCTGAGCATTTCGATGCGGGCGGTGATCAGGGCGACCTGGACTTCCGGCGAGCCGGTGTCGGCGGGGCCGCGCTTGTTGTCTTCAATGACTTTCTGGGTATCGATGGGCATGTGTTTTCTCTTGAGATGCGTGGCCTGCAGGAACGCGCTGTATCCCTGGATCAGGGACGGTGTGCGCACCGCGGACTCGCCGTTTACAGGGGTGCTGCGATGGATTGCCGCGAAGGTGATCAGTGTCGATCAAGGATGCCGAAAAGGCCGCAGCATTGTAGTCGCCGAAGCCTTGCGAAACAAGGTTCTACTGGGGCACTGCGGCAACAGCGATCGGCTCGGCCCAGTTGAACAGGCGCTGCGGCGCCAGCACCCCGCCGTCGTTCAGTTCGGCCAGCCCCAGCACCGTGCCAGCCGCATCGTAGACCGCGCAAGACCCGGCCGGGCCGGGGATCTCCGGCAGGCGCTGGCCCTGGCGGAAGCGGCGTGCGGCCTCGTCAGTGAGGTCGATGCGACGGCAGCCGATCAGTCCGGCATCCAGCGGCAGCAGGCAAGACTCGAGGCTGCGTTCATCACGCTGGGCCAGGGCCTGCAGGGCATCCAGTGTCCACATGCGCGGCTCGCGGAAGGGCTCGACCCAGAGCCTGCGTAATTCCACCACGTGCGCGCCACAGCCCAGCAGTTCACCCAGGTCGCGGACCAGGCTGCGCACATAGGTGCCTGACCCGCATTCCGCGTGCAGGCGCAACAGCGGTTCATCGCCATCAAGCAGATCGGCTGCAGATTGGAGTTCCAGGCGGTGGACTTCGATCTCCCGCGCCTCGACTTCGACGACCTCGCCGCGGCGGGCTTTGGCGTACAGCGGCTCCCCGCCACGCTTGAGCGCCGAGTAAATCGGCGGGCGTTGCTGGATGCGGCCAGTGAGCTGGCGCAGCGCCGCGTCGATCTGCGGCAGGCTGTAATGCCCCACCGGGCGCTCCAGCAAGGCCTGACCTTGCGCATCATCGGTGTCGGTGGTGATGCCCAGCCGGGCGACGGTGTCGTAGGCCTTGCGTGCGCCGAGCAGATTGCCGGCAATCTTGGTGGCCTCGCCAAAGCACAGCGGCAACAGCCCGGTCGCCAGGGGATCCAGGCTGCCGGTATGGCCGCCCTTCTGGGCGCGAAAAAGAAAACGCGCGCGCTGCAATGCCTGGTTGGAACTCAGACCTTGCGGCTTGTCCAGCAAAAGGATGCCGTCGAGGCGGCGAAATTTGACCTTGGGCAGCGACATGGTAGCGGCAGCTTCCTGGGGAGAAACGGGGCTTGCCCGCGATGCACTTCGTTGCCTGCCAGGAAACGCTTCGGGGGCACGGCCCGCTTATACAGTTCCTTGCTCGTTACTTTTCCGCGCTTTCGTCGTCTTCTTCGTCTACAGGTGGTGGCGGCAGATCGCGTAGCAGGTTTTCCATGCGCTCGCCACGATCAACCGAGTCGTCGTAATGGAAATGCAGCTCAGGCACGTGGCGCAGCTTCATTGCCTTGCCCAGCTTGTAGCGGATCTGCGGGGACAATTCCTTCAGGTCCTTGACCGCCTCGGCAGATTTTTCCTGCATCAGCGCAGTGACGA
>JBDSUI010000150.1:0-2754 GCA_039927795.1 Pseudoxanthomonas sp. | reverse complement strand
CTTCCAGACGCCCACTCTCGTCCAGCGACTTGCTGCTGGGGAACAGGCCTTCTTCCAGCCCGCCCAGGAACACGATGGGAAACTCCAGGCCCTTGGCCGAGTGCAGCGTCATCAGCTGCACGCCATCCTCATCGGCCTTTGCCTGGCCTTCGCCGGCTTCCAGCGAGGCATAGGACAGGAAGGCGACCAGGTCGCTCATGCCTGCACTCTCTTCCTCGTCGCGCCTTTCAAAACGTGCCGCGACCGATACCAGTTCGTCCAGATTCTCGGTACGCGAATCCAGCTGGCCCTTGCTTTCATTGATATAGAAATCGCGCAAGCCCGAGCGCACCAGTACGTGGTCGATCTTGTCCTTCAGCTCAAGCTCGGCGCATTCCACCGACAAGGTCTCGATCAGGGTAATGAACGCACCCAGCGCGTTGCGTGCACGACCGGCAAGTTCATTGCCGATGGACAACTCGTGCGCCGATTCAAACAACGATTGCGCCTGGGTGCGGGCGCGCTTGCGCACCTCGTCCAGGGTGCGGTCGCCAATGCCGCGCGCGGGCGTGTTGACCGCCCGCTCGAAGGCCGCGTCGTCGGCACGATTACCGACCAGGCGCAGGTAGGCCAGGGTGTCCTTGATTTCGGCACGCTCGAAAAAACGCATGCCGCCATACACGCGGAATGGCACCCGCGGCTCGGCCTGCAAGCGTTCTTCAAATGCGCGCGACTGCGCATTGCTGCGATAGAGAATGGCGCAATCGCCATAGCTGCCGCCATCGCGCACCCACTGGCGGATGCGTTCGACCACGAAACTGGCTTCATCGACCTCGTTGTAGCCGGCATACACATCGATGGGCTCGCCTTCGCCGGTGTCGGTCCACAACTGCTTGCCGATGCGGTCCGGGTTATGCGCGATCACCGCATTGGCCGCGCCCAGGATATTGGCGCTGGAGCGGTAGTTCTGTTCCAGGCGGATGGTTTGCGCGCTGCCGAAATCCTTGAGGAAACTCTGCACGTTCTCGACCTTGGCGCCACGCCAGCCATAGATGGCCTGATCATCGTCGCCGACCACGAAGACGTGACCGCTATCGCCAGCAAGCAGGCGCACGAACCCGTATTGCACGGCGTTGGTGTCCTGGAACTCGTCCACCAGGATCTCGCGGAAACGTGAGCGGTAGTGGTTGAGCAGCGCCGGGTTGTCGCGCAGCACCTCATGCGCACGCAGCAGCAGTTCGGCGAAATCAACCAGGCCGGCGCGGTCGCAGCGTTCCTGGTACAGCGCATAGGCGCGACGCAGGGTGTCGGTCCACGGGTCATCGCCGGGCTGGATATGTTCGGCGCGCCGCCCTTCGTCCTTCTGCGCGTTGATCCACCAGGTAATCTGCCGTGGCGGAAAACGTGCGTCATCCAGTTCCAGCTGCTGCACCACCCGCTTCACCAGCCGCAGCTGGTCGTCCGAATCGAGCACCTGGAAGCTTTCGGGCAGCTTCGCGTCCTGCCAGTGCAGTCGCAGCAGGCGATGGGCCAGGCCGTGGAACGTGCCGATCCACATGCCACGGCTGCCCGCTCCCGAACCGGATTGCCGCAATTGCGCATCGGCGCGGTGGCGCATCTCACCGGCGGCCTTGTTGGTGAAGGTGACCGCGAAAATGCTGTGTACCGGCACCCCGTGCACTTCGTTCAACCAGGCAATGCGATGGGTCAGCACGCGGGTCTTGCCGGAGCCGGCGCCGGCCAGCACCAGGTAATGACCGGGCGCAGCCGATACGGCCTCGCGCTGCGCGGGGTTCAGATCATCGAGTAAATGGGAGACATCCATTACAACAGTCTAATGACCTGCGGCCTTGAGCCTGGTCTTGTGCTGGTCGTTCTGCATCAGCTTGTCGGTGTAGGCAATGCCAATGGCCGACAGGATGAAGATGGCGTGGATGATGGTCTGCCACATCACCCCGGTGGTGGTGAAGTCGGTGCAGATCCGGCCGCTGTAGCCCACCTGTTTCGCAGCGGTGATCGCGGCGAAGGCTTCGGTCGTCCCACAGATCGGCAGCGCCCCCAGCATGCTGGCGCCAATAAAGGTTTTCAGCAGGTGGATGGAGGAAATGCCGATGATGGCCATGGCCAGCTTCACTTTCAGTACGCTGGCATTGACGTGGCTCAGCCATTCCGGCTGGTCCGGATGATTCTCCAGGCGCATGCGCGAGACAAAGGTCTCGTAACCGCCAACGATGACCATCATCAACAGGTTCGAGATCATCACCACGTCGATCAGGCCCAGCACCAGCAGCATGATGTCCTGTTCACCCAGACTGGTTGCACCATGCACCAGGTGCCAAAGCTCCTTCAGGAACAGGACTACATACACGCCCTGGGCAACAATCAAACCCAGGTACAGCGGCAACTGCAACCAGCGCGAGCTGAATATCAGCGTGGGCAGGGGGCCAAGTCCGGCGGGTTTCTGCTGCATGGGATCGGAATGCTGCGTTGCGGGGATGCGGCAGGTTACCGGCCCCTGCGGATGCTGCCAAGCACGGTGACGGCGCTAAACTCGGTTTCCCCGCCAGAAATGAGCCCCCACATGATTGATCTGTATTACTGGCCCACCCCCAATGGCCACAAGATCACCCTGCTGCTGGAAGAACTGGTCGAGGCCGGCCATGCGCTGGAATACGCTATCAAGCCGGTGAACATTGGTGCCGGCGACCAGTTCAAGCCCGATTTCCTGGCCATTTCGCCCAACAACAAGATGCCGGCGATTGTCGATCACGCCCC
>JBDSUI010000149.1:0-9158 GCA_039927795.1 Pseudoxanthomonas sp. | reverse complement strand
CGCTCGCCGGAGATCTTCCAGAACCTGCGCGAACCCCTGTTTGTTTCCGAATCCACCCACGCCATGAAGCTGCTGGAAATCCTGCGCGAAGAGCAGCAGTCGCTGGCCCTGGTGGTGGACGAATACGGCGAGATCCAGGGACTGGTGACGCTGAGCGATCTGATGGGCGCAGTAGTCGGGCGCCTGCAGGCCTCCGAGAACAGTGACGAAAATCCGCTGGTGGTGACCCGCGACGACGGCTCGCTGCTGGTCGATGGCTCGTTGCCAAACGACGACCTGCGCGAGTTGCTGGGCGGCGTGGCCTTGCCCGATGGCGATGAGGCCGACTACAACACCGTCGCTGGCCTGGTGATCGAACATTTCGGCCGTATCCCGCATGTCGGCGAGCACATGGAGTGGGCCGGCTGGCGCATCGAGGTCGTCGACCTGGACGGCGCGCGTATCGACAAGCTGTTGCTGCAGCAGATCAACGAAGACGAAGATGACCAGACCAGCGCCTGATTCCAGCGGCGCGGGGAGCACGGACACCGACGACCACGTCGGTGCGCGCGCGGTCCTGGACGGGTTTGCCAGCGGCAATCCCGAGGACCACCTGAAGCTGGGTGACCTGCTCTCGGGGCTGCGCCATACCGCATTCGGCATGCTGCTTTTTGCCGGCATCCTGCCGGCCTTCCTGCCCATTCCCGGGGTTGCCGGCGGAATCAGCGGCCCGCTGGTGGTACTGGTGGGGGCGCAGTTGCTGGTGGGAATGCGCAAGCCCTGGCTGCCCGGATTCCTCGCCCGCCGCGGCCCATACCGGAAATCCGTAGCGCGCTTCCGCGACCTGATGTCGCGCTGGCTGGGCCGGTTGGAGAAGCTGGTTCGCCCACGCATGGAAGTCGTGCTTGACCATCCGCTGGCCAGCGCCTTCACCGGCTTGCTGCTGGTCTTGCTGGGCCTGCTGCTGGCGCTGCCCATTCCGTTCACCAACTATCTGTTCGGCGTGCTGCTTCTGCTGTTCGTGTTCGCGCTGCTGGAGCGCGATGGGGCGCTTATGCTGTTCGCCTGGTTGGCTGGCACTATTGCCGTGGTCATCTTCGGGTTCGTCTCCGGCAACCTGGTGCGGCTGGTCGACAGCTGGATCTGAGCTGCACCACCCGCGGCTCAGACCAGCCGTTTCTCGAATTCACTGGCGCTCATCGGGTAAGCCATCCAGTAGCCCTGGGCCAGGTCACAGCCGCGCGCGCGCAGAATGTCGAACTGCGCTTCCTTTTCCACGCCTTCGGCCACCACCGTAATCCCGAGCGAATGGGCCATGGCGATGATCGCGGTCGTCAGTGCCAGATCGTCCGGGTCGCGCTGCATGTCGGCGATGAAGCTGCGGTCGATCTTGACCCCGTCCACCGGCACCCGGCGCAGGTGGCTGAGCCCGGAGAAACCGGTGCCGAAATCATCCAGCCACACTTTCACCCCGGTGCGGTGCAGCTTGGCCAGCAAGGCGCTGGCGTGGGCCTCGTCGCTGATCACCGCGGTCTCGGTCAACTCCAGGTGCAGACGTGATGCCGGCAGCCCGGTATCGCGCAGGCAGGAGGCCACTTCTTCGGGCAGGTCGCCGCTGCGCAACTGACGCGGGGATACGTTGACCGCAACGAACGGCGCTTCCTGGGTCACCGGATCCACGGGCCAGCGCGCTGCCGCCTTGCAGGCCGCGCGCAGCACATGCGGGCCAATGCTCTCGATCAGCCCGCTTTGCTCGGCCACGTCGATGAAAACCGAAGGCGCAATCGACCCCATTTCCGGATGCTGCCAGCGCAGCAGTGCCTCGGCGCCGACGATGCGATTGTCGGCCAGGCGCAGGATCGGCTGGTAGACCAGGCTCAGTTCGCCGCGTTCCCAGGCGCCGCGCAGTTCCTGTTCCATGTGCACGCGCCGTTCCACGGCCTGATCCATCGCCCGGCTGTAGAAGCGGTAGCAGTTCTTGCCCGCCACCTTGGCCTGGTACATCGCGATATCGCCATTCTTCATCAGCGATATGGCACCCGATGCGTCTTCCGGAAAAAGGGTAATGCCGATCGAGGTGCTGAGGAACACCTGCCGCCCCTCCACCACCAGCGGCTGGCTGAGTTCCTGCACCAGCGCTTCGGCCAACTGCGTGGCGGCCGCGCGCACATCGCCGTTCTGGATCAGGATCACGAACTCGTCGCCACCGAACCGCGCCAGCAGCGCTTCGTCGCCGCCCAGGCGTTCGACTGCGCCGCGAATGCGGTTGGCGAACTGCACCAGCACTTCGTCACCGGCTTCATGACCCAGGGTGTCGTTGACGCGCTTGAAATCATCGATGTCGGCAAACAGCAGCGCCAGTTGCCGGCCCGCGCCACGCAGCATCATCAGCCGATGATCCAGACTTTCCCGGAACGCCAGCCGGTTGGTCAACCCGGTCAACGCGTCGGTGTAGGCCATGCGGCGGACATCGCGGTCATGGCGCGCGATGTTGTCGTTCATGTCACTGAAAGCGCGCACCAGGTCGCCAACCTCGTCCTGCCGGGTGCTGGCCAGGCCCTTGGCATCGTAATTGCCTACGCCGATCGCGTTGGCGGCCTCGGCAAGCTGCCGGATCGGCCTGACCAGGGTGTGCTGCACATACCAGGCAATGCCCACGCACACCGCCGCCAAAGCCGCCAGTAACAACACGAACCAGCCCATGTGGCGTCTGCCGAGTTCCTGCAGCCGCTTGTTGAGATTGCCAGCCGCGCGTTCCTCGCTGACCCGTATCTCGGCCAGCGAGTAGCCCACACGGACCCCACCGAGACGCTGGTTGCCAATGCTGATGGCCTCGGACACATCCACCACCTGTTGCGACCACTGGGTGAGCAGATGGTCGGAACCGACGGCTGTGCGCGCCAGCGGATCGGTCATGGCCTGGCCGTACGCAGCAATGTCGTAGGAACCGTCATGCACGATATTGCCGCGGGTGTCGTAGACCAGTACATAGGCCACATCGGGCTGGCGCGCGGCCGCACGCACGGTGGTGCCTATCGCGTCCAGGTCAGAGAAATACAGCGGATTGGTAAGCGAATCGGCGAGCTGTTCGACCATGGCCTCGCCGCGCCGGTTCAGCGCGTCGGCTGCCATGGCCTGCATCGCTTCGCGACCCAGCACGTCGACCTCGCGCTGCATCAACGACTGCCGTTGCAGGACCAGCGCAAGCAGCGCGAACAGCACGGCCAGGGTGATGCCCATCCCCACCAGAAAGCGGGCCTGCAAGCCGAATCGCAAGGTCTTCATTCGACCTGCTCACGCACGCGGGTGGCGGCGTCGCGCACGCGGTCCAGTCCCTCCATCGCGGCCGGCTCCACCGGCAGGAAACGCGTGGTCTGGAAGAACAGTGACAGCGCCTCGCGTGCGGCGGGGTCGTTGGCCGCGTCCAGCAACACCTCGCGCAGGCGCGCCTGGACCCTGGTATCCAGATCAGCACGCACCATTTCCAGCGCACGCGGATAATCAGGGGTCTCGTGGATGATCTTCATGTCGCGGCGGAAGGCAGCCGGCATGCGGCGGGCGTCGTTCCAATCCAGGCTGCTGAGCGCCCCGGCATCCACCAGCCGCTTGTGGACCCATGCGGAAATATTAAGTTCCGAGCGGGCAAACACGTAGCCCACCGAATCGGGAGTCGGCCGATCCAGCGGCGACAACAGGATCTCCAGCTGCAGATCCTGGTCAAGCAATGTGGCGGCTGGGACGATGTAGGCGCTGGTCGAGGCGGTGCTCTGGAAAGCAATGCAGTGCCCTTTCAGGTCGGCCAGGCTGCTGATACCGCTGTCCTTGCGCACAAAAAACACCGAGTGATAGCGACTGACACCACCACGCTCGGTCAGCACCAGCGGCTTGGCGCCGGCGCGCTTTTGCAGCTGCATGGAGGTGCCGGACGTTTCGGTCACCCAGTCCACCCGGCCGCGGCGTAGATAACTGGTCATCTGTTGCGCATCGCGGGCCATCAGGATGCGGCCTTCGGCGATACCCACGTCGCGCATGCGCGGCACAACGTAATCCAGCAGCGGCTTGAGCTGCTCGTAATGAGCCTTGGGATCGTCACTGATGCGGCCCAGGACCAGCACGCTGTCCGCGACGGAAGCCGAGGGCGCCGGCGGCGCTGCCACGGCAAGGCAATGGAGCAGCAGGAGACCAAGGCCACACCAGGCGATTCGCAACGTCGGGGCTCGCTTCGACAGCAAACGGGAGACTAGCCCAAACTCATGGGCTGCGGAAGTGATCATTCCGGCGCCTTGGCACCGGCCAACCTGGCCATTCTCTGCGCATCGGCAAGGATGCCGCGCAGCAGTCGCACTTCCTGTTCGGTCATGGGCGCGCGCAGGAACAGCCTGCGCAACTTGCGCATCGCCGAATCAGGCGCGCGACCCTTGTGGAAGTCAATCTCATCCAGGGTCTCGCCCAACTGGGCGAAGAAGCCTTCCAGTTGCGCATGCGATGCGGCCGACTCCTGCCGCAACTCGGGCCGGGATTCTGTGCATTCAACGCTGGCCAGCAGCGCCACCCGCAGCTCGTACGTGAGGACCTGCACGGCCGCGGCCAGGTTCAACGAACTGTAGTCAGGGTTGGCCGGGATATGCACCGAGGCGTGGCACAGCTGCAACTCCTCGTTGCTCAGGCCGGTGCGCTCGCGGCCGAACACCAGGGCCACCTCGTCGGCCGTCGCCAGGGTGACCACCCGCGCCGCCGCCGCACGCGGCGCCAGCTCGTCCAGGGCGACCCGCCGGCTGCGCGCGGTGCAGCCCAGCACGAAGCGGCAATCGGACACGGCTTCGGCCAGGGTCTCGACCACGCGTGCCTGTGCCAGCACATCATCGGCGCCCGCAGCGCGGCGAAACGCTTCGTCGGCGGGAAACTGCTCCGGTGCCACCAGCACCAGTCGCGACAGCCCCATCGTCTTCAGCGCGCGCGCCGCCGCGCCTATATTGCCGGGGTGCTGGGTACCGACCAGCACAATGCGGATGCGGGTGGCGGGTTCAAGCACAAGGTCGGGAGTGTTCATGGGTGTAGATGTTAAACTGCGCAGGCCGGTCTTCGCGCCGTGCCGCTCTTTTTCCCCTTGTTCCTTCCACTTGAATACACCGGCAGTCCGCCCGAGGTCCGTACCCCATGTTGAATCCCGTCGTCACCATCATGGTCAAGGCCGCACGCCAGGGGGGCAACGTACTGTTGCGCAGCATCAACAAGCTCGACACCCTGACTGTGGTGGAAAAGGGACGCCTGGATTACGCCAGCGAAGTGGATGCAGACGCCGAAAAGGCCGTTATCAAGGAGCTCAAGCGGGCGTATCCCGATTATTCGATTCTGGGTGAGGAAAGTGGCGGCCAGGGTGGCAAGAACGGACGCTACACCTGGGTCATCGACCCGCTGGACGGTACCAGCAACTACCTGCGCGGCTTCCCGCACTATTGCGTGTCCATCGCTCTGGTCGACAACGGCGAGCCCACCGACGCGGTGATCTTCGACCCGCTGCGCAACGAGCTGTTCACCGCCAGCCGCGGCAGCGGTGCGCAACTCAATGAACGTCGCATCCGCGTCCACGACCGCAAGGACCTGGGCAGCACCGTTCTGGGTACCGGTTTCGCCCCGCGTGAACGCGCCCGCGCCGGCGCCCAGCTTGAATGCGTACGCGAACTGCTGGTGCAGGCCGAGGACGTGCGGCGAACTGGTTCAGCCGCGCTGGACCTGGCTTACGTTGCCTGCGGTCGCAGCGATGGTTATTTCGAAGCCGGCCTGAAGGCATGGGACATCGCCGCTGGTGTACTGCTGGTGCGTGAGGCCGGCGGCAAGGTCTGCGACTACCGTGGCGCCAATGTTCCGCGCCTGGACTTCCAGGGTGCCAAGGATTTCCAGATCATCGCCGGCAACATCAAGGTCTGCGAAGCACTGCAGAGAACCGTGGTGTCCTCAGGCTACGCCGCCAGCTTCAACTGAAGATAAGCTCGGACCACTGCAGCCACTGCAGCCTGTGTAACCAGCAAGCTTGCTGATACGGCCGCGATGGTTGTATCGGGCCGCAGCTTTGCCGGCACCTGACAACGACACGCTCCAAAAAAAAGGCCGCGAATTTTCGCGGCCTTTTTTCGTTTGTACCACCCGACCCTGTTACGGGCGGCGCGCCAGCGCGGCATCTTCGCTGGCCTTCGGCAGCAGGTCCTGCTTGGTGACCTTCAGGAACCAGATGGTCAGCAGCGGACAGGCGATGAAGATAGAGGAGATAGTGCCGATCACTATGCCCATCATCTGCGAAATGGCCATGCCTTCCAGCGAACCCCCGCCATAAAGGTAAAGAGCCAGCACAGTCAGAAACGCCACGAACGAAGTAATGATGGTGCGCGACAGCGTCTGGTTGATCGACCGGTTGAGGATCTCCTCCGGCTCGGCGCGCAGGCTGCGGAAATTCTCACGCACGCGGTCGAACACCACGATGGTGTCGTTGATCGAGAAACCCATCACCGACAGCAGGCCGGCCAGCACGGTGAGGTCGAATTCGCGCCCGGTCAGGGCGAAGAAGCCGGCCACGATCAGCACGTCGTGCAGGGTGGTGAAGATGGCCGCCACCGCAAACTTCCATTCAAAGCGGAACGAGATGTAGATCAGGAAGCCGACCACCACGAAGATCAGCGCGTACAGGCCATTCATCGCGAGTTCCTTGCCGACCTGCGGCCCCACAAACTCGTTGCGCAGCATTTTCGCCGAGTTGCCGGGCGTTGACGCCGCCGCAAGGACTTCCTGCACCGTGGTGTTGTCATTGCCGGAGCTGGTCTGTCCTTCACGCGGCTGCAGGCGGATCAACAGGTCGCTACCGGTGCCGAACGTCTGCACCTGGGCGCTGGTGTAGCCCGCACTGGCAAGCCTGTCACGCACGCCGTCGACGTCGGGCGGGGTGTCGAAACGCACCTCCACCACGGTGCCGCCGGTGAAGTCCAAGGCGTAGTTGAAACCCTTGAAAGCGATGGCGCCAATAGCAACCACCGCCAGCAGCAGCGCCACGGCCAGCGAGACCCAGCGCAGGCGCATGAAGTTGAAGTTGGTGTCGTTGGGAATCAGGTGCAACGGGAAAAGTTTCATGGTCATGGAGTCCCGTCAGATGGCCAGCGACTTGAGCTTGCGGCGGCCGCCGTAGATCAAGGTGGCGATGCCGCGCGACACGGTCACCGCAGTGAAGACCGAGGTCAGGATGCCCACGATCATGGTGATAGCGAAGCCTTTAAGTGGCCCGGTACCGAACGCGTACAAGGCAACGCCGGCCAGCAACGCAGTCATGTTGGAGTCAAAGATGGTGCCCGACGCCTTGTCGTAGCCAGTGGCAATGGACGCCTGCGGTGGCACGCCGGCGCGCAATTCCTCGCGTATTCGTTCGTTGATCAGCACGTTGGCGTCGACCGACATGCCTATGGAAAGGGCCAGGCCGGCAAACCCCGGCAAGGTCATGGTGGCTCCGAACATCGACATCACCGCCACCACCATCAGCAGATTGAGCAGCAATGCCATGCAGGTGATCAAGCCGAACATGCGGTAGTACACCAGGAAGAAAGCCAGCGCGAACAGGAACGAGAGCGCCACGGCCTTGGTGCCGCGGGCCACGTTCTCGGCGCCCAGGCTGGGGCCGACCACGCGCTCTTCGATGAAATCCATCGGCGCCGCCAGCGAACCGGCGCGCAGCAGTTTGGCCAGGTTTTCGGCTTCGGTCTTTTCCAGGCCGGTGGTCTGGAAATTCTTGCCGAATACGCCAGCGATCCGGGTCGGGGCCAGGGCTTCCTCACTGACCCGGGTCGAACGCACTTCCTTGCCATCGACCACGGTGACCTGCGGAATGCGCTCGATGTACACCACCGACATCAGCTTGCCCACGTTGGCACTGGTGAAATCGAACATCCGCTGACCGGCGGCCGCGTTGAGGGTGATATCAACCGCAGGCGATCCGTTCTGGTCGGTGCCCACGCTGGCGGTCACCATCTGGTCGCCGGAAGCCAGCACGCGCTTGCTCAGCAACACCGGCACGCCCTTGCCGTCGGGGCCGGCAGAATCACGCAGGTAGTAGATCCGTGCCTCGGGCGGAACGTTGCCGCTGGCCATTGCATCCTGTGCATTGCCTTCCACGACCGAGCGGAACTCCAGGGTTGCGGTGGCGCCGATCAGGCGCTTGGCGGCAGCGGTGTCCTGCACGCCCGGCAACTGTACGACCACGCGGTCCTCGCCTTGGCGCTGGATGATGGGCTCGGCCACGCCCAGCTCATTGACCCGGTTTCGCAGGGTGGCGATGTTCTGTTCAATGGCATCGCCGGAGATCTGCTGCAGTTCGCTTTCCGGCAGACTGACGATGATGCGGTTGCCCTGCAGCAGATAGGTCAGGCCCGAGGCGGCGACACCTGCGGCGGATGCTGCACTTTGCCCGGCCAGCACTTCGCGCGCCTTCTCTCCATCCTTGGCGTCCACCAGGGTGACCACCATGCGGTTGTCGGGGCGACGCTCCACCGATTCGTAGCGCACGCGTTTGTCGCGAAGGGTGACCCGCATGTCTTCTGCGTAGGCATCAACACGCTTGTCCAACGCGGCTTTCTGGTCGACCTGCATGACGAAATGCACGCCACCCTGCAAGTCGAGGCCGCGCACCATCGGCTTGGCACCAAAGCGACCCATCCAGTCAGGCACGGTCGAGGCCAGGTTCAGCGCCACCGTATAGTCTTCGCCCAGGTCCGTACGCAGGACGTCATTGGCCTTGGTCTGGGCATCCAGGCCGGGCATGCGCACCAGCAGGCTGTCTTTGTCGCGGTCCAGCGACTTGGCCACCACGCCGACTTTCTTGAGCGCAGCCTGGACACGCTGGTTGAGGGCGTCATCGACCGCGAAACCACGATTGGCCGTGATCTGCACCGAAGGATCGGAGGGATAGATATTGGGCAGTGCATACAGCACGCTCAAGACCACGACCAGCAGGATGGCGACGTATTTCCAGCGCGGGAATTCAAGCATCGTGGAGTTCCAGAAAACTTTGGACATTGCCCGGGCGGCGCCAGGGCGCGACCCGGGAAGGTGCGTCGGATCTCATGGCGGCCCCGCCATCACTCACGGTCTTGGGGGGCGGCGCGGAGAATCAGGCAGACTTGAGCGTGCCCTTGGGCAGGACG
>JBDSUI010000148.1:0-11739 GCA_039927795.1 Pseudoxanthomonas sp. | reverse complement strand
GCAGGCGCTGCTTACGGCGTGATGTTCCTGTTGATCATGCGTCCCGAAGTGCTGCAACACTTTCTTCGCGCGCTGCAGAATCCCTCGTTCGGCGGCTGAACTTCATCCGTCGGGATCACCGTATCTGAATGTGGCGCGTGTTATCGCTTGGCCGTGACACTCAACGGAGATCGTGAGCGATGGCTAGCCGAAAACCCGCCAAGGCATCCAAGACCGCAGACAAGATGCGCGTCAGCAAGCAAGCCACGAGCAACTCAAGCAGACAACCACCGGCAAAAGCATCCAAGGCTGCAGCAACCACAACCAGCAAGCCTGCGGTCAAGGCGCCGATCAATAAAGTGACCGTCAAGAAGTCAGTGGCCAAGAAGTCAGTGGTCGAGAAGCCAATGGCCAAGAAGTCAGTGGCCAAGAAGTCAGTGGCCAAGAAGTCAGTGGCCAGCAAAGTCATCGCAAAGAAGCCATTGGCCAGTAAGGTGTTGGCCAGAAATTCAGTGCTGAAGAAGCCCGTGGTCGCGAAGGCGGCACGGCCTGTTTCCAGCACGCCGGCAGTCAAGAAGACGGCGGATAAGCAGTCTGCTGCCAGCACACCGAGGCCTGAGGTCGCTACGCCGGCCGCCACTGCAGGCCGGAAATCGCCGGCGAAGTCGGTTGTCCGGGCATCACCTTCGCCGCCCGCTGCGGGCGCCCGCGTTGGCAAGTCTGCTGCTGTCGCCAAGAAAGCGAAACCCGTGCCCAAGACCAGCCCGCGCCAGGCATTGGCCGCGACCAGGAAGCGGCTTGAAGAAAAACAGGCGCATGACCGGGAAGTGCAGCCGTGGCACCTGCTTGATTCCCACCAGACCCAGGTGCCGGAGCCGGGCTTCCAGTCGAACGAGGCTCAGGTGGCAGCGCTGGAACTGCATGCAGCAGAAAGCAGGCTGAAGGCGATCCATGGGAGTGCGGGAACCCAGGACCGGCGCAACCAGGGCAAGCGCGACAACCGGTGAAACCCGCTTGAGCTGGTTCGAATGGCGCAAAAAAAACGCAGGCGGCTGGCGCTTGCGTCGGGACCTGTGAACAGTTCTTCTTGTGCGGCATGCTGCGCCGTGAATTGGCGCAGCACTGAATCAGTCCATCATCCCTGCTGGCTGGAAACTGCCGGGTGGATGCGTTCCACGTTACCGTAGGACGACAGCAGGCGCTCGTACACCGCATTGTTCAGGCGCTCGAATTCCCAGTCGTTGGTGTGGCCGGTCACGGCCAGCTGGTACAGGCCTTCCAGCAGGGTGAAATCGCTGGAAGCAGAGGTGTTGCTGGTCGTGTCGTCAAGGCTCATCGCCGTTCCCCCAATGGTATGTACTTGGAAAGGATGAAGCAGTATTCGTGCCAACTTGGAAAACAATCTGGAAGCGACCTCTGCACAAGCGTTTACAAGGCAACGCCGCCCGAAAGTGACGCCCTGCGTCCAGTTTTGCCGCCGCCACGAACACGGCGCGGCATGTCCTCAACCCAGCACAGGATCCGCCCATGAGCACTGCAATCGAACATGACACCGGCGCCAGGCGCTTCAGCACCCAAAGCGAGGGCCAAGAGGCTGAGCTGCTCTATAGGCTGCAGGATGGCAGGCTGGTGATCGAGCACACGCTGGTGCCCGAGCCCATAGGCGGCAAGGGAATCGCCGCTGCGTTGGTCAAGGCGGCGTTGGAACATTCGCGCGCGGCCGGGCTGCGTGTGGAACTGGCGTGCAGCTATGCAGCCGAGTACGTGCGCCGCCATCCCGAATACGCGGATCTGGTCGATGCCTGACTGATTCCTGCTGACGCGCTGCGACCTCGCGGCATAGACTGTACGCAATCTTTGCAAGGAGCCTGGCTGTGCACGCTGTGATGAAACCCGTCCTGTTGTTGTCCCTGGTGCTGGCCGTGGCCGCATGCAAGCGCGAAGCCGCTGTACCCGCAGGCGGCGCTCCGGCGCAGGCGCCAGTGCCGGCGGAAACGACGCCTGCCGCGAGTGCTGTCAGCGAGCTCAAGGACGTCATCGAGACCCAGGACAGCTATATCGTGGGTATCAGCTATCCGCCGGGCCTGGACAAGTACCCGGGTCTGGCGCAGGCGGTGGTCGCGTATTCGGACGCAGCGCGCGCTGAATTGATGCAGGCGGTTGCCGGCTTCGGCAACGACAAGCCTTCCGCGCCCTACGAATTATCGTTGAGCTTCGAGACAGTGGTGGAGTCGCCCAAGGTTGTAGCGGTCGCCGCAGATGGCAGTCGCTACACTGGTGGCGCGCATGGCGAGCCGCTGGTGGCGCGCTTTGTGTGGTTGCCGGTCCAGGCCAGGCTGCTGACTGCCAATGATCTGGTGCCCCGGGTAGAAGGCTGGGTCGCCATTGGCAACTACATCCGCGAGCAGTTGCATACCAGCGTGTCAGTACGCGCTGACGCTGACGAAATGCCGCCTGGCGAACGCCAGCAGTTTGTTCGCAGCGCTGACAAGATGATCGACGAAGGCACTGAGCCGGACGTGGATAACTACCGTGAGTTCCAGCCCCTCGTCGATCCGCAGGGCCGGGTCACCGGCATCAGGTTCGTGTTCCCGCCTTACCAGGTGGGCCCTTATTCCGACGGCACGCAGACGGTGGATGTGCCGGCTGCGGTGTTGCTGCCACATATCGCGCCCGAGTACGCAGGGCTGTTCGCCCCTCCCTGATCTGCAGGTGACGCCGTGCCGCAGCAGCGCTTCCAGCAACGGGTCCGGAATCTGCTTGCGGAAGCGGGCGTGGTTATGGGCGGCGATCGCCCCTGGGACATCCAGGTCCACGATCCGCATTTCCATGCCCGGGTGCTTGCGCAGGGCTCGCTGGGCCTGGGCGAGAGCTATATGGAGGGCTGGTGGGATGCCCATTCGTTGGACGGCTTCTTGTCCCGGCTACTGGCTGACCGGCTTGAGCAGCGCGTGCACGGTGTCGGCGAAGTCTGGGATGCGCTGCGCGCCCGCGCACTGAACCTGCAGAGCCGCCAACGTAGCCTTGAGGTAGGTGAGCGCCATTACGACCTGGGGAATGAGCTTTACGCCGCCATGCTGGGTCAGCGCCTGGTCTACAGCTGTGGCTACTGGACCCAGGCCGATGGGCGTGTGGTGGATGGGCTGGATGCGGCGCAGGAAGCCAAGCTGGATCTCGTCTGCCGCAAGCTTGGTCTGCAGCCCGGCATGCACGTGCTGGATATCGGCTGCGGCTGGGGCGAAGCCCTTAAATTCGCTGCCGAGCGCTACGGCATCAGTGGTGTAGGAGTGACCATCTCCAGCGAGCAGGCCGACTATGCCCGCGACCTGTGTGCGGGCCTGCCCATCGAGATACGCCTGCAGGACTACCGTGAGCTGGCCGAGCCTTTCGATGCGGTGTACTCGATCGGGATGTTCGAGCACGTGGGCGTTCGTAACTACGCAAGCTTTTTTCAGACCGTGCGCGACTGCCTGCGACCGGCTGGACTATTCCTGCTGCACAGCATCGGCAGCTGCCATTCGGTCACCCATACTGATCCGTGGATAGGGCGCTATATTTTTCCAAACTCGATGCTGCCCTCGGCCGCGCAGATCACCCGGGCCATGGAAGGGCGGTTTGTGCTGGAAGACTGGCACAGCTTCGGCACCGACTATGACCTGACCCTGCAATCCTGGCGGGACAACGTCGAGCGCGCCTGGCCGGCCCTGCCAGCGCGTTACGACGAGCGGTTCCGACGCATGTGGCGCTATTACCTGGCGGCGTCCATGGCCAGCTTCCGCGTGCGCAACTCCCAGCTGTGGCAGCTGGTGCTGTCCAAGGGCGGTGTGCCCGGCGGCTACCTGGGACCACGTTGATCGCGGTACCAGGCTGCGTGCCGGGCCGGGGCTGCTTCATCCCCGGTGAATTGCGCAGGCGCTATCGTCAACTGCCCCGTATCGGGAAACAGCCATGAAACGCGAGCCAGTGAAGAGCGTGAGCATCAAAACCGTGTCAGCCGAATGCGGGCCGCTTAAGCACCTGCCGCTGAAGCACCTGCCGTTAAAGCACCTGCCGTTGAAGCGTGTGCTGCAAGCCGGTGCCGCCGTGCTGTTGCCGATGGCTCTGGCCGCCCCCGCCTTTGCCCAGCAGCTGTTGCAACCTGCGGCAGCAACGGTCACCCAGCCTGCGCCGGTCAGCGGAACCGGGCCGCGATTGAAGCAGCCGCAGCCTTCGGTGACCGACACGGTCAGGTCGACGCCGGATGCGCGGCCCACTTCTCCCGCCATCAAAGCTACCGGGCCGGCAGATGAAACGCCGGATGACAAAGTTCGCAAGCCGAGGCCCGCGTCCCAATGGGCGCCCGTGTTGAATGCGTCGGGTATGCCGGTCGATGGCTTTCTGCAGGTCGCGCCCAACCGGGTGTACGACCCGGCCCGCAAGGTTTACCACTGGACGGTGCCGACAGGCGATCAGCAGAAGATAGTGCAATAACGGCACTGGTATAGCGGACAAATAAAAAGCCGCCGGGTTGCTCCGGCGGCTTTTTGTCTTCAGCGTTTTGCTATGGTCTGGACGGTTTACTTGCCAGTGGCCGTTGGTGCAGGCGTGGGCGCTGCACCATCTTCGATTTCCGCAACCAGGCCGCGTTTCTTCAATAGCGGCTCGATCTGCGGCGCATGGCCGGCGAAATCCTGGAACAGCTGCAAGGCATCCTTGCTGCCACCGCGCGACAGCAGGGTCTTGCGGAAATGGTCGCCATTGGCGCGGGTCAGGCCGCCGTTCTGCTTGAACCATTCGACGCTGTTGGCATCCAGTACTTCGGACCAGATGTAAGCGTAGTAACCGGCCGAGTAGCCGCCCATGATGTGGCTGAAGTAGGGCGTGCGGTAACGGGGCGGAACCGGCGCGTAATCAAGCCCATCGGCTTTCAGAGCGGCGGCCTCGAAGTCCATCACGCCGCCGGCGTCAGGCACCTGCTCGGCACTGATCTGGTGCCAGCGCTGGTCCAGCATTGCCGAGCCCAGATATTCGGTGGTGCGGAACCCCTGGTTGAACTTCGAGGCTGCAACCACCTTGTCCAGCAGCTCCTGCGGCATCGGTGCACCGGTTTCGTTGTGCTTGGCGTAATGCTTGAGGATTGACGGCCAGTCAGCCCACATCTCGTTTACCTGCGACGGGTATTCCACGAAATCGCGTGGCACGCTGGTGCCGGTAAAGTAAGGGTATTCCACGTTCGAGAACATGCCGTGCAGCGCATGGCCGAACTCGTGGAAGGCGGTGGTCACTTCATCCCAGGTCAACAAGGTCGGCTTGCCGGCAGGCGGCTTGGGGATATTGAGGTGATTGGCCACGATAGGCTTGTAGCCAGTCATGCCCGACTGCGAAACGTACGAGTTCATCCACGCGCCGCCGCGCTTGGAATCGCGTGCATACATGTCGGCGATGAAGATGGCCAGTTGCTTGCCGTCGGCATCAAACACGTCGTAGGTGCTGGTGTCCGGGTGATACAGCGGCAAGTCGGTGCGCTTCTTGAAGGTCAGGCCATACAGCTGGTTGGCTGCATAGAACACGCCGTTCTCAAGCACGTTGTTCAACTCGAAGTAGGGCTTGAGCTGGGACTCGTCGAAGTTGTATTTGTCCTTGCGCACTTTCTCGGTGTAGAACGCCCAGTCCCACGGTGCCAGTTCGAAGCTGCCGCCTTCCTTGTTGATCATGGCCTGCAGGTCGGCGGCTTCGCGCTTGGCGTTAGCCACGGCGGCCGGGGCCAGCTTGCCCAGCATGTCGTTGACCGCCTTCGGGGTCTTGGCGGTCTCGTCTTCCAATACGTAAGCGGCGTGGTTGGGATAACCCAACAGTTTGGCGCGGTTGGCGCGCAGCTTCATGATCTTGCTGATGATTTCGCGGTTGTCGAATTCGCCGCCGTGGCTGCCGCGGGCGATCGAGGCCTCATGAATCGTCTGGCGGGTCGCACGGTCAGTCAACTCCGATTCGGGTGGCTGACCGGTGGTGTTGAGCAGGCTGATGACGTACTTGCCTTTCAGTTTGCGCGACTTGGCCAGTTCGGCGGCGCCGGCAATCTGTTCGGGGGTAAAGCCGTCCAACTGTTTGACGTTGTCGATCACAACCGCCGAAGCGTTGACGTCCTTAAGTACGTTGTCGCTGAACTTGCTGCCCAGCTCGGCCAGCTGTGAATTCATCGCCTTCAGCGTGGCCTTGTCGGCGTCTGAGAGCTTGGCGCCTGCACGGACGAAATCGGTGTGATAGCGCTCGACCAGGCGCACACCTTCTGCATCCAGGCCAAGCTTGGCGCGCGTGTTGAACAGGGTATCGATGCGCTGGAACAGCTTGCTGTTGAGGGCGATGGCGTCACTGTGCGCCGCGAATTTTGCTGCGTAATCGGAACGCAGCTTGTTGCGGGCGTCATTGGTATCGGCCCCGACCAGGCTGAAGAACACGGTCTGCGCGCGGTTCAGGACCTGGCCGCTTTTTTCCAGCGCCAGGATGGTATTTTCAAAGGTGGCCGGCGCGCTGTTGCCGGCAATGCCATCGACTTCCATCAACTGCGCAGCCATGCCGGCATCGAAGGCCGGCGCGAAATCACTGTCCTTGATCTTGTCGAACTGCGGGTAATGCAATGGCAGCGGGCTTTCGGCGAAAAACGGATTGTTCTGCATCTGGGTCTCCGAAGACTTGGAGGCATCGGCGGCGGCCGGTGCAGCGGCCTGTTGAGCATAGGCAGGCATGGCGAGTCCAAGGGAGGCGGCAAGCGCCAGGGCAAGGCGGGTGGTCATTCTGCGGATTTCCTTACATATTCGGTCTTGACAGGCTAACCGATGCCGCCCTTCCGGGCCTGTGACGAAAGGCAGGGGTCGTGACCGTCGAGACCCGCCTCAGGTCATTCCAATTGCATACTTCCGGCCCGATACACACGGCATAACGCGGTCGATGCATTGCCAATACGGCCGATGCGGTAGTCTCAGGCCTGTCCCATCGGAGATCAGTATGACTACTGCTTATGAGTTCGAGGCCGTCGACATCGACGGCAAAACCGTTCCGTTTGCCGACTATCAGGGCAAAGTGTTGCTGATCGTTAACGTGGCTTCCAAATGTGGGTTCACGCCCCAGTACACCGGCCTGGAAAAATTGTGGCAGGACTACCGCGCGCGCGGCCTGGTGGTGCTCGGTTTTCCGTGCGACCAGTTCGGCAACCAGGAACCGGGTAACGAGGAAGAGATCAGGAATTTCTGCTCACTGAACTATGCAGTCGATTTCCCGATGTTCGCCAAGGTGGACGTCAATGGCGCGCAGGCACATCCGCTGTGGAAATGGCTGAAGAAGGAGAAAGGCGGCTTGCTGGGGATTGATGCGATCAAGTGGAACTTCACCAAGTTCCTGGTCAGTCGCGACGGCACCCCGCTCAAGCGCTATGCGCCAACCGACACGCCCGAATCGATCGCTGCTGACATTGACGCGGCGCTGGGCTGAAGCAATGTCACTGGAACCGGCGGTCGTCGCCTTCAAGGTCCAGTTCACCAGCTTCCAGAATGGGCTGCGGGCCTTCGTCACCGGCTACAACGGCACGTTTGAATGCACGCTGGGCTACTGGCGCGCCATAGCCGCCGAGGTGCGGCGGACGCGGCCGGCGCAGTTGCTGGTAGTGGACGTGCTGGACGGCGGCGTGCCACCACCACATCAGTTGTTGGCTTTCGTCCAGGCCATGACCGCCGAGGACATCCGCGACTTGCGCATCGCCTATGTGGAAGACAAACCGGAGTCGATTGGGAAAGTGGAGCTGGCAGGCATTTTCGCCCAGGAACGCGGATTCACCGTGCAAGTCTTCGACGACGAAGGCCAGGCCCTGCGGTGGCTGCGTTATGGCGGCGACTGAACACCGCGCGAGTCAATGCGGGTAAGAATGTCGTGGGTGGCCGGCGACCAGGTTGCCCAGTCATGGCCACCCCTACGGCGGCTGATGTTGGCGGCCGGCAGCAGCGGTTCAAGCAGGGGCATGTCCTGGGCGAACCGGTCCTGGTCACCATAGGCCAGCCACACGTTTGCCGCCTGGCCCGGTTCACGCGACCAGCGTTTCAGATGACGCCAGAGTTCCTGCTGGAAATTGTCGGCACTGACCGATGCCGGAACCGGTCCGGGTTGCCACTGGGCGACGCCCCCGGCTGCGGCGATGTCCTGCAACAGGGGCCTGGCACCCAGATAGGGCGCCAGCAGGATCAGCCCGGACATCTCACCCGGGTAGGCACCGTCGTACATCAGGGTGCCCATGCCGCCCATCGAGGCGCCCACCAGCCAGGTCTGCCGATAACCCTTCTGGCGGGTCGGGGCGATGATTTCATCGTGCAGGCGCTCGGGCGCGCGCCCTTGCAGGTAGTAGTCGTAGGACAGCCCGGTAAGAATGACATCTGCATCCGGCCAGGCCGCCTGGATCGCTTCCGCCATGCCGGTGCGCTGCATGGCGGCTAGATCATCGCCACGCCCGGGCAGCACCACCACCAGGCGCGTGGCCGTGACCGGGGCCGGTACCAGCGTGTGCGGAATAGGGACACCCGCATTGCCTTTGGGAAAGCAGGCGGTCAACAACAGGCAGAGGGCGGCGATGGCAGGCGCCAGTGTCTTGAAGGGCATGTGTGGCAATCCCGTTGGGCGAGACTGCAAGTCTGCGCGCAGCAAGGTGAAGAAGTTGAATCCGGAACAGAAGGTAGGTCAGCTTTCGGCCGCTGGCACGTTCGCCGGCCGCTTGAGAACCTCCGCGGCTACCAGGCTCATGCTGTCACGTGTGAAGACCTCCAGCATTTTTACCGAGTACGCGCGATGCACGAACGCGGCCCGGACATCCCGGTCGATCACGAACATGTTCGGCAATTCCGTCACGCCGTATTCGTCGCTGGCTACAACCTTGCCGTCGTGCACGTAACTGATGTCGAAATTGCGGTTGGCGCGTAGCACGCCGAGGAAATCCGAGCGTGGCACCTTGAAGTTCACCGCGATCACTTCCAGCGCGTCAGGGCCAATCACCTGCTGGAAATGCGCCAGCAACGGACGCTTGCTGCGGCAGGTCCCGCACCAGGAGGTCAAGAAAGTCACAATGACCACCTTTTGCCGCGGTAGTGCGCCAAGTCCAACTGCGTGTCACTGCCGTGCAGCTTGCCAAGCAGGAGCGGTGGCAGCTCGCCGACGCGGGGCTGGGGCTCAATCTCCGCGGCACCGGTTGTCGGCACGGTGCCAGCCCGCACCAGGACCTATAGACCTGAGCCTGACAGTCCGAAGCATGTCAGGTTCGTTCCCGGCCGGCGCAGGCTGCGGAAAATGAGCTTGCGCATTGGACTCCCCTCCGTTGTTCCGAAGGCTGGCACGCATGCGCTATTTTTCGACGAAGGCGCGCTCGAACACGTATTGGCCTGCCGTGCCGATGCGCGGAGCAGGCATGAAACCGCGTGCGTCCAGTATGCGGCGCAGGTCGGAGAGCATCTGTGGACTGCCGCAGATCATCGCGCGATCGTGTTCAGAGTCCAGCGCCGGCAGTCCAAGCGCGTGGGACATGCGCCCGCTGTCCAGCAGGTCGGTGAGGCGGCCATGGTTGCGGAACTCCTCGCGGCTCACTGCGGGGTAATAGAGCAGCTTTTGACGGATCTGCTCACCCAGGAATTCATGACGCGGGAGCTCCTGTTCAATGTAGTCGCGGTAGGCAAGGTCGCGCTCGTGCCGGACGCCGTGGCCCAGCACGACGCGGTCGAAACGCTCGTAGGTTTCCGGATCCTTGATGATGGACAGCCAAGGGGCCAAGCCGGTGCCGGTTCCCAGTAGATAAAGATTGCGTCCCGGGTGCAGGTCACTGATCAGCAAGGTGCCGGTGGGCTTTCTTCCCACCAGAACCGCGTCGCCAGGCTGGATGTGCTGCAAGCGTGAGGTCAGCGGTCCGTTGGGGACCTTGATGCTGAAGAACTCCAGCTGTTCCTCCCAGCTTGCGCTGGCGATGGAATAGGCGCGCATCACCGGTTTGCCCTCACCCTGCAAACCGATCATCACGAACTGGCCGTTTTCGAAACGGAAGCCGTCATCGCGGGTGGTGGTGAAGCTGAAGTAGTCGTCAGTCCAGTGACGGACGTCGAGCACCGTTTCGGTGCCGAAGGCGGAAGACATGGGGAGATATCAGATGCGGCAAGTCAGAACCGTATTGTAGCTGACAGGACCGCACGGCTTGCTGTAGCGCATGCACACTGGCGCATCCGGCCGCCTGTTGTAAATCACCCGCGGCCCTCAGGCGCTCGTGCAGGACTCATAAGAAAAGGGCGCCGAAGCGCCCTTTTTTCAGCTGTTACCGCCACGTGGGCCGCGGTTGCCACCGCTGGGTGGCCGGCCTGCGCCGCGTGGACCACCCGGACGCGGACTGTTGTTGCCCGGGCGCGGGCCTGCCGTGTTGCCACCGGGACGATTGCCGCCGGGACGATTGCCGGCGGGACGCGCACCTTGCGGACGCGGCGCGCGCGGCGGCTGGCCGTAGGGATTGTAGGCTCCCGGATTGGCGTGGTCGGACGGAAAGCTGGGTGCATTGCCGGGGTGCCCGTAAGGACGTGGCGAACGTGGCTGGCCCTCGCCCTGACCGCCTTGGCGCGGACCCGTGGAACCAGGGCCGCGCGGACCACGTGGACCGCGTGATTCGTTGCCGAAATTGCCTTCGCTGCGCGCTGCGTAGGGACGGTTGCCGCCTGCACCAGGACGGGCAGCGCCGCCAGGACGGCCTGCGCCCGTGCCTGCGGGACGCGGGCCACGTGGCTTGTTGTCGCCATAGGGCTTGGGTGGGCCAGCGTTGCGATGTCCGGTGGGTCCGGTGTCCACGCCATCAGGCACGTACCAGCTGCGGAACGCAGCAGGATTGCCATCGGGCAAGGGTTTCGGTCCCTTGGTCGGGCGTGACTTGAACGGCTTCTGCGACTGCTTGGCGGCAGCTTCGCCGCTGACCGTCAGGCCACCATGCGGCTTCTTGCTGCCGAAGCGACCACGGCCACGGTCTTCGCGGACGTTGTCGAAGCGGCGCAGTTCGCGCCCTTCATCGGCGGTGTTGTGTCCATTGACATACGCCTGGCCCTGGTTGCGGCCTGCCCCCAGATGCACGGTTGCCTTGGCCGCCTTGCGCTGGCCGATTACCGGCTGCAGGGTCAACGCGGGCGGCGCACCGGTTTCCAGGTTCAGTTCGGCGCGCAGCCTTTCAACCTGCACGTCAGCCAGTTCCTGCGACTGCCCGCGCAGCAGGGGCTGCGGCAGGCTGACCTTGCCGTAGCGCGTGCGCTTGAGGCGGCTGACCTGGCAGCCCTGCGATTCCCAGAGACGGCGGACTTCGCGATTGCGGCCTTCCTTTACCACCACGCGGAACCAGTCGTGCTGGACGCTCTCATGGCCACCGGTGCCGCCAATGCGTTCGATCACATCGAACTTGGCCGGGCCGTCTTCCAGCGCGACACCGCGGGCCAGGCGATCAACCACGTTGTCGGGCACCGTCTCCATGCCTTCGGGCGCGCGCACGCGGCAGACGTACTCGCGTTCTACCTGATACGACGGATGCATCATCGCGTTGGCGAGTTCACCGTCGGTGGTCAGCAACAGCAGGCCGGTGGTGTTGATGTCCAGACGGCCGATGGCGATCCAGCGCGCGCCCTTCAAGGCGGGCAGCGCTTCGAAGATGGTGGGGCGGCCTTCGGGGTCTTCGCGGGTGGTCACTTCGCCTTCGGGCTTGTTGTACAGCAGCACGCGTGCCGGTTCGGTCAGCGC
>JBDSUI010000147.1:0-4535 GCA_039927795.1 Pseudoxanthomonas sp. | reverse complement strand
CGGTCGACAGTGGCGGCCGCGGCGGCGCCTGGTTTGTCGATGCGCCGTTCGGACCGGGCCTGTTGCGCCTGTACCTGCGCGGTGGCTGGGCCGCGCGTGTCAGCCGCGACCGCTACCTGTGGCACGGCGCAAATCGCACCCGCAGCTTCGAGGAATTCCGCCTGACCCGCGCGCTGCTGGCCATGGGCTTGCCGGTGCCGCGCCCCGTCGCTGCCAGCTACGTGCGCGAAGGCATCAGCTACCGGGCCTCGATCCTGATAGAACGTATTCCCGACGTGCGATCCCTGGCCGACCGCGCGCTGGTGGCCGGCAGTGGCGCGCCCTGGGAAGAAGCCGGGAGGCTGGTGGCACATTTCCACCGCAAGGGTCTGGATCATGCGGACCTCAACGCGCATAACGTGTTGTTCAACGCCCAGGGCCAGGGCTGGCTGATCGACTTCGACCGTGGCGCGTTGCGTATTCCGGCGACGCGCTGGCGCGAAGCAAACCTGCAGCGCTTGCAGCGCTCGCTGTTGAAGTTGCGCGGCAACCGCAGCGGCGAGGAAGTACTGCAGGATTGCCTGCGCCTGCGGCGTGCCTACGATGTTGCCTGGCAGCGGGGCTTCTGATGAGCTGGGCGCTGCGTTTCCTTGGTGTGGGTAATGCCTCTGCGGTGGAATTGGGTTCGGCCAATGCCACCATCGAGCGCAATGGTGCGCCGTGGCTGACCATCGATTGCGGTGCCGAAGGGCTGACGGCCTATCTGCAGCACTACGGCAACATGCCACAGGCGGTGTTCATCACCCATACCCACCTGGACCATGTTGCCGGCTTCGAGCGCCTGTTCGTGGCCACCTGGTTTGATCCGGCACGGCGCGGCAAGGTCAAGCTGTACGTCCCGGCCACGGTTGTGCCGCTGCTGCACAAGCGAGTGGCCGAGTACCCGAATGCGCTGGCAGAAGGCGGCGTGAACTTCTGGGATGCCTTCCAGGTGATTCCAGTGGGTGGCTCGTTCTGGCACGACGGCGTGCGCCTGGAAGTATTCGCTGCGCGCCATCACTGGCCCGAAACTGCCTACGGATTGCGACTGCATGGAAGCCTGGTCTGGACCGGCGACACGCGCCCCATTCCGGAGGTGCTGGCCAGGTTTGCCGACGCCGGCGAACTGATCGCCCACGACTGCGGCCTGCACGGCAATCCCTCGCACAGCGGCATCGAGGATCTGGAGCGTGAGTACAACGCTGAATTGCTGGCGCGCTGCCTGCTCTACCACTACGCCAGCCAGGGCGACGGGGAACTGATCAAGGCACGCGGTCATCGCGTGGCTTTCAAGGGTGAAGTGGTAGCCTTGCATGACCCCATAGAAGCCGCTATCCCGCGACAATGAATGCCGCTCTTCAAGCACCGACCTGGCCCCTGGATACGCGCGGCAGGCCGCTGCGCGACCTGCGCCTGTCGGTGATCGAAGCCTGCAATTTCCGCTGCGGTTACTGCATGCCAGCCGAGCAGGTGCCGGACGACTACGGCCTGGACTCGTCGGCGCGCCTGTCCTTCGACGAGATCGAAACCCTGGTGCGTGGGTTTGCGCGTATCGGTGTCAACAAGCTGCGCCTGACCGGCGGCGAACCCCTGTTGCGCAAGCGCTTGCCTGAACTGGTCGCGCGGCTGGCCAGCATCCCGGGCATCGAGGATCTGGCGCTGACCACCAATGGCTCGCTGCTCGCATCCCAGGCCACTGCCCTGCATGCGGCTGGTTTGCAACGATTGACCGTGAGCCTGGACGCGCTGGATGCGGAATTGTTCCGGAGCATGTCCGGCGGTCGCGGTGAGGTCGGCGATGTGCTTCATGGCATTGAAGCGGCCACGCGCGCCGGTTTCCATTCGCTAAAGATCAACTGCGTGGTCCAGCGCGGCATCAACGAAGACCAGGTGCTGCCGCTGCTGGCGCATTTTCGCGGCAGTGGCCATGTGGTGCGCTTCATCGAATACATGGACGTAGGCACCTGTAACGGCTGGCAGCACGGCCAGGTGGTCACTTCGGTCGAGCTGCGCGACCGCATCGCGCAGCGCTGGGAAATACAGCCAGTCAGGCCGAACTATCGTGGCGAAGTAGCCACGCGCTACCGCTTCGCCGATGGCGCCGGTGAGCTGGGTTTCGTCAGTTCAGTCAGTGAAACCTTCTGCGGTGATTGCCACCGCGCGCGGGTGTCGGCCGATGGCAGGTTGTTCACCTGCCTGTTCGCCTCCCAGGGAACCGCGCTGCGTGACCAGCTCCGGTTGGGGGAGACTGCTTTTTCAGAACATCTGGCCACGCTATGGTCGCAACGCGCTGACCGCTACAGCGAATTGCGTGGTGGACGCGACGCGTCCCGCGGACGCCATGTCGAAATGTTCCTCATCGGGGGTTGAATGGCAGTACCCAGGAAAATCCTGACCCATGTGGATGCGGCGGGCTTGCCCGCAATGGTGGATGTCTCGGCCAAGGCCGTGAGCGCGCGCGCGGCCACGGCCGAATGCCGCGTGCGTTTCCCCAGGGACGTGGCCGCGCAACTGCATGCCAGCGGCCTGCGCAGCGCCAAGGGTGGCATCGTGGAGACCGCGATCATCGCCGGTACGCTGGCGGTCAAGCGTACTCATGAGCTCATTCCGTTCTGCCATCCGTTGCCTATCGACGGCTGCCGCATCAGCATCGACTGGCAAGGCGACAGCATGCTCAACATCGAGTGCACGGTCCGTACCACGCATCGCACGGGCGTGGAAATGGAAGCCCTGACCGGTGCGACGGTTGCTGCATTGACCGTCTATGACATGTGCAAGGCGCTGTCGCATCGCATCGTCATTGGTCCAGCGAAGCTACTAGGCAAGCGCGGTGGCAAGCACGATTTCGGGGCCGTCTGATGGCCGTTGTGACCGTGCTTTATTTTGCCAGTCTGCGCGACGCCAGCGGCCTGGCTTCGGAGCAGGTGCAATCCGATGCCGCCGACTTGCAGGCCTTGTATGTTGAAATGCAGGCGCGGCATGGCTTTGCGTTGCCGGCCGATCGCCTGCGGGTGGCGATGAATGGTGACTTTGCCGGATGGGGCGATGGTTTGCGCGAAGGCAGCGAGATCGCCTTTATTCCACCGGTTTCGGGAGGCTAGCCTGGTGTCCGATTTTGCCGCGTACGGTGCCGCCGGAATTCCGCTGACGGCTGCATTGACCATGCCGGTCCTTGCGTGAGCACGAAATTATTCCAGCTTGCCGATGCGCCAGTAGTGCTGGCGCCACTGCGCGAAGTATTGCTGCACCCCACTGCCGGTGCCTTTGTCAGCTTCGAAGGATGGGTGCGGGACCACAACGACGGTCGTGCCGTGGACGGGCTGCGCTACGAGGCTTACACCGCGCTTGCTGAGAAGGAAGGTGAACGGGTCCTGCAGGAAGCGCTGCAAAAATTCGCCATGGTTGACGCGCGTTGCGTGCATCGAGTCGGTGAACTGGCCATAGGCGAACTGGCGGTGTGGGTGGGTGTCAGTGCCGCCCATCGCGGCGCGGCATTCCAAGCGTGTCGTTACATCATCGATGAAGTGAAGTCGCGTGTTCCCATCTGGAAGCACGAGCGCTACCGCGAAGGCAGCGCCGTCTGGTTGCACCCGCAATCTGGGTTGCCTGAGCACTGACAGGCAGCAATCTGCATATCGACCTGCCGTCGAAAATGGGCCTCTGTGCTCTCCGCGTCTATTTTGCTGCCGATCTCATACCGCTATTGCCACGCAGTCCGCCTACCCGACGCCTCGGCAATAGTGCCGGACGGTCAGCCGACCATCTCCGAAGCGCCACTTAGGGTGGCGGCCCTGCCGGCTTGCCTCGGCACCCGCATCAGTCAATACCGTTGCTGCCTTCCGGCCCTGGCGGAGTTTTCAACCTAGCGTCGCGAGGGGCCGACAGGGCCACCATAGAACTGATGCAATTTGCGTCACATCATGAAACTGGCGGAGAGAGGGGGATTCGAACCCCCGAAGCGCGGTTTAGACGCTTACACACTTTCCAGGCGTGCTCCTTCAACCGCTCGGACACCTCTCCGGTGCCTGAAGACAGCGCAAAGCTGCTTTCAGGGCCGCGAATTCTAGCGGTCGCGGCGACTTAAAGCGAGCCCCCCTGGCCCAGCTGCCCCTGCCACCCCGGACCTGCACGGAGCCGGACCGGTTCGCAGCGGTTGCGGCGGGCCATGGCACAATGACCGTTCAGATGAAAACGGTTGCCTGATGTCCTATCTCGTCCTCGCCAGAAAGTGGCGCCCGAAGCGTTTTTCCGAGCTGGTCGGGCAGGAACACGTGGTGCGCGCGCTGACCAACGCGCTGGAAAGCGGCCGCGTGCATCATGCCTTTCTGTTCACCGGCACCCGCGGCGTGGGCAAGACCACCATCGCGCGGATCTTCGCCAAGTCGCTGAATTGCGAGCAGGGCACGTCCTCCGACCCGTGCGGGCAGTGCGAGACCTGCCTGGCGATCGATGCGGGCCGGTACATCGACCTGCTCGAGATCGATGCCGCCAGCAACACCGGCGTCGACAACGTGCGC
>JBDSUI010000146.1:0-18867 GCA_039927795.1 Pseudoxanthomonas sp. | reverse complement strand
TCTCGATGATCGCCTCGATCACCAGATCAGCATCCGACACGCCGACCCCTGCCAGGTCGCCCTTGAGGCGCGCGGCGACTGCCGGCCGCTTGGCATCGTCCTTGACCCGCTTGCTGAAGAGTTCAGTGGCGCGGGTGAGGGCGGTGTCGATGAAGCGCTGCTCGCGGTCCTGCAGAGTGACCTCGAAACCCTTGTAGGCCGACCACGCCGCGATGTCGCCACCCATCACTCCGGCACCGACCACGTGTACGTGCTTGATGCCATGGTCCTTGCCACCCTGGCCCTTGAGGCGTTCCTGCAGAAAGAAGATCCGGATCAGGTTGCGTGCGGTGGGCGATGAGGCCAGCTTCACCACGCCGCGGCGTTCCGCATCCAGGCGCGCCTGGATGCCGCTGCCGCCGGTGCGCTTCCAGGTATCGATCAATGCATACGGAGCAGGGTAGTGCTCCTTGCGCGCCTTGCGGCCCACCTGCTTGGCCATCTGTGGGGCCAGGATCTGCCGGGCCAGCCAGGTGTTGCTGGCCCAGCCCAGCAAACGCTGTTTGAATGGCCGCTGCGTGCCCTTCTGTGCCAATGCGACGGCGGCATCCAGCAGCAACGCAGGTTCCACCACCTTGTCCACCAGACCCATGGCCCTGGCCGCCGATGCCGACACGGTGCGCCCGGTCAGCATCAGGTCCATGGCGGCGGGCGCGCCAATCAGGCGTGGCAGGCGCGCGCTTCCACCCCAACCGGGGAAAATGCCCAGCATCACTTCGGGCAGGCCAATGCGCGTGGAAGGATCGTTGGAGGCAACCCGATAGCGGCAGGCCAGCGAGATCTCGGTGCCGCCGCCCATGCAATGGCCGTGAATCGCCGCCACCGTGGGGCAGGGCAGTTCCGCCAGCTTCTGGAACACGGCCTGGCCGCGGCGGATAGCGTCGTTGACGGTGCCCTTGCGATCGAATTCCTGGAATTCCTTCAGGTCAGCACCGGCGATAAAGCCGGCAGGCTTGGCCGAGCGGATCACCACGCCCTTGGGAGGATCAATGGCGATGCGTTCAATCAGGTCGCCCAGCTCGATCAGCACATCCTGCGACAGTGCATTGACCGGCGCGCCCTGACGATCGAGGTTGAGCACGACCATGCCGTCCTCGCGCGACTCCGTGTGCCAATGACTCAGTCGGAGCCCATCGAAGCTAGCTGTCATGATAAAAACCATCCGTTCGCGTATGGGGAAGACGACTATCATCCCGAGGTTGTTTAACCCACGTCAAATCCCCACTCATTGACAGGGGCATGGCCACCGACTGGGGCATGACCTGGATGTTCAGGTTAAATCGTTGCTCAGGAAGCCGTTTGCATGTGCTTCTGAACTTTTTTCCGCAGTGGCGGTCACAGTGCTCGGTCATCAGCCGAGCCGACAGGAGTGCGGCCCGGCATGGCCGATGTGCTTACCTCAACCGAAACAGCTTCACCACAGGAACTGGACCTTGAGCTGGTCAGGCGTGTGCAGCGTGGCGACAGTGCGGCATTTGATCTGCTGGTGCGCAAGTACCAGCATCGGATCATCGCCCTGATCGGACGCTACATCCACGACTGGAGCGAATGCCAGGACGTGGCCCAGGACACCTTCATGCGTGCGTATCGCGCCATGGGGAATTTCCGCGGCGACGCCCAGTTCTATACCTGGTTGCACCGGATCGCAGTGAATACAGCCAAAAATCACCTGGTCGCCCACAAGCGCCGACCGCCGACCGATGACGTCGACGCCAGCGATGCCGAGCAATACGACTCGGGCAGTCGCCTGCGTGATACCGACACGCCCGAGCGCGAGCTTATGCGTCAGGAACTGGAACGCACGGTGATGAAGGCCGTGGATGGATTGCCGGAAGAACTGCGTACCGCCATCACCCTGCGCGAGGTGGACGGTCTTAGCTATGACGAGATCGCGCAGAAGATGGATTGCCCCATCGGCACGGTGCGCTCGCGCATCTTCCGTGCCCGCGAGGCCATCGATGCCGAACTTCGACCTTTGGTCGATTCCGAAAGCGCCACCCGGGAGCGTGCCCGCACATGACCACCGATAAGCTAGATACCCATTATTTCCAGCAGCTGTCCGCCTTGATGGATGGCGACCTGGCGCCCGACCAGGCGCGCTTCCTGCTGCGGCGCATGCAGCACGACACCGATCTGCGCGGATGTCTGGAACGCTGGCAGCTGTGCGGCGACGCATTGCGCGGCCACGGCCAGGCGCCTGCACCTGCCGGCTTTGCTGACCGGATCGCCGCAGCGATTGCGGTTGAACCCGTACTGGCACACGCGAAACGTGCCTCGGCGCGAAGCCGCAACACGCTGGCCAGGTGGGGCGGCGGCGCCTTGGCAGCGTCCGTAGCGGTCATTGCATTGTTCATGGTCCGGCAGCACGTGCCCGACGAAAACCCGGCAGCGGCGGTGTCAATCGTGGCCGGGCAGTTGCCAGGTGACTTGGCCGCGCCCGCTGCACGCTCCCCCGTAGTGCAGACCGCAGGAACCTTGACTGCAGCCAGTGTCGCAGTGGCCAGCATGCCGCGCAGGCAGGCCGACGCTTCGCGGCGCAGTGCCACGCGCAACCAGCAGGCTGCTCGCAGCGCTGCGGTGCTGCGCAAGGCCCCTGATCGCGCAGTCGCTTCGGCGGCTGTTCCTGTGGTCCATGCCTTGGCAGGCGTACCGGCGGCGGGACAGGCGCCTCGTGATCCTTTCGCCGGCAGCCAGGGCAATGCCCCGGCGGCCCGCCCGTGGCCGCGTGCCGTCTTGCCGCAGTACTCTTCGGGCAGCGGGGCTTTCAACGCAGATTATCTGGGCGGCCGCGCCACACAGGCGTTCTACCCGTTTGAGCCACGCCTGCCATCAAGCCCGCCGGTCACACTGCCAGAACCCGCCTCGCGGGATCGCTGAGTCAGCAACGGCCGCGCCCTGCAGCTGCTTGCGTGACAGCGCTGAGGACGTGTTTTTTTGTTTCTAGTCAACCCATCCCTGCCGAGGCATGCATTCGATGACCTACTCAGTTCGTAACGGCTTATTCAGCCTTTTGATCCTGACCACTCCGTTGGCCGCCTGTGCCCAGCAGCCTGCCGCGGCCCCAACGCTCTCATCTCCCGCCGTGGCCAGCGCCATCGCGCAGAGCAGTGCCCCGCAGATCGTCAGTGGTTTGCCCGATTTCACCCAACTGGTCGAGCAGGTCGGTCCGGGCGTGGTGAATATCGAAGCCAAGATCGGCACGCGCCCGGTTACCCGCGGTGCGCAGCCGGCGGAGGAGCAGGTACCCGAGGGTGGCGAAATGCCGGAATTCTTCCGCCGTTTTTTCGGCCCGGATTTCCAGATGCCCGGCCCGCAGCAGGGTCCGCGCGGACCGCAGCGGCGTGGCACGTCGATGGGCAGTGGCTTCATCATTTCGCCAGACGGCTACGTACTGACCAACCACCACGTGGTCGATGGCGCGGACGAAGTCACGGTGAAGCTGTCCGACCGGCGTGAGCTGGTCGCCAAGGTGATTGGCAGTGACCAGCAGTACGACGTGGCCCTGCTCAAGATCGAGGCAAGCAATCTACCTTCGATACGACTCGGTGATTCGAACAGCCTGAAGCCAGGCCAGTGGGTGGTTGCAATTGGCTCGCCTTTCGGGCTGGACCATTCGGTGACGGCCGGCATCGTCAGCGCCACGGGCCGCAGCAATCCGGCCGCCGACCAGCGCTATGTTCCGTTTATCCAGACCGATGTGGCCATCAACCAGGGCAATTCTGGCGGACCGCTGCTCAATACCCGTGGTGAGGTGGTCGGCATCAATTCGCAAATCTTTTCGGCCTCGGGCGGCTACATGGGCATCAGTTTCGCCATACCCATCGATCTTGCGATGAGCGCGGTCGAGCAATTGAAGAAGACCGGCAAGGTCAGCCGTGGCCAGTTGGGCGTGCAGGTGGGCGCGGTCACTGTGGATGCCGCCAAGGGCTTCGGGCTTCCCGACACGCGCGGCGCGCTGGTCAACGACGTGCTGGCCGGCAGCGCCGCAGAAAAGGCGGGCCTGGAGGCCGGTGATGTGATCCGCTCGGTCAATGGTGTGGAAATTGCCAATTCCAGTGAGTTGCCACCCCGCATTGGCATCATGGCACCGGGCACTAAGGTGAAATTGGGCATCCTGCGCGATGGCAAGCCGCGCGACGTGACGGTGACGCTCTCGGTGCTGGAAGAAGATGCTGGCATCGCGGCAGCCGGTGGATCCGCACAGGGCGATGCACCCTCCAGCCCGGCGCGCGCCACTTCGGCCATCCTTGGCATCTCCGTGGCCGACCTGGATGCGAATACCCGCAAGCAGATGGGCCTGAAAGCCGCCGAAGGTATCCGCATCACCCAGGTGACCGGTGTTTCGGCAGGCGAGGCCCAGTTGCAGCCCGGGCTGGTGATCCTGCAGGTGGGTCGCACGGCAGTAGGCAGCGTGGCCCAATTCAATGAGGCCTTGCGCTCGGTCAAACCTGGCCAGGTCGTGATGCTGCTGGTGCGCAGCCCGCGCGGCGGCACGGCGTTCGTGCCGGTCACTGCAAGCGAAGCGAAATAGGAGTCCGCCTGGATGAAATGGCCCGCCGGACCGCCGGCGGGCAGTCGGTACCCGGCGGCCATGCGATAATGTGCCGTTATTCTTCTTGACGGCCCACGCTGGCCGCCCTCATGCAGCCTGAAATCCCTGCGTCAATGCGGAATATCCGCAACTTTTCCATCATTGCCCACGTCGATCACGGCAAGTCGACCTTGGCCGATCGCATCATCCAGCTTTGCGGCGGCCTTCAGGCCCGCGAGATGGAGGCGCAGGTGCTCGACTCGAACCCGATCGAGCGTGAGCGCGGCATCACCATCAAGGCGCAGTCCGTGTCCCTGCCGTATACGGCCAAAGATGGACAGGTCTACCAGCTGAATTTCATCGACACACCGGGCCACGTGGACTTCAGCTATGAGGTTTCGCGTTCGCTTGCGGCCTGCGAGGGCGCGCTGCTGGTAGTCGATGCGGCCCAGGGCGTGGAAGCGCAGTCGGTGGCCAATTGCTACACCGCGGTGGAGCAGGGTCTGGAAGTGGTGCCGGTGATCAACAAGATCGACCTGCCCACCGCCGATATCGAGAAGGTCAAGGCGGAAATCGAGGCCGTGATCGGCATCGACGCCGAAGAGGCGGTAGCCATCAGCGCCAAGACCGGACTCAACGTGGTTGACGTGCTTGAAGCCATCGTCAAGCGCATCCCGCCGCCGGTGCCGCGTGACACCGACAAGCTGCAGGCGTTGATCATCGACTCGTGGTTCGACAATTACCTGGGTGTGGTCTCGCTGGTTCGCGTGATGCAGGGCGAGATCGTGCCCGGCACGAAGATGTTGGTCATGTCTACTGGCCGCACCCACCTTGTCGACAAGGTCGGCGTGTTCACCCCCAAGCGCAAGGAAACCAGAAAGCTTGGTGCAGGCGAAGTGGGCTGGATCAATGCCTCGATCAAGGACGTCCACGGTGCGCCGGTCGGCGACACCCTGACCTTGGCCAGCGACCCGGCCAGCACGCCGTTGCCGGGATTCCAGGAAATGCAGCCGCGCGTGTTCGCCGGCCTGTTCCCGGTTGACGCCGACGACTACCCGGATCTGCGCGAAGCGCTGGACAAGCTGCGTCTCAACGACGCCGCGCTGCGCTTCGAGCCTGAAAGCTCCGAAGCCATGGGTTTCGGCTTCCGCTGCGGCTTCCTGGGCATGCTGCACATGGAGATCGTGCAGGAGCGCCTTGAGCGCGAATACAACCTCAACCTGATCAGCACTGCACCCACCGTGGTCTACGAGGTACTCAAGACCGACGGCAGCATCCTTACTCTGGACAACCCTTCCAAGTTGCCGCAGTCCAACCTGATCGAGGAGATCCGCGAGCCGATCATCCGCGCCAATGTGCTGACCCCGCCGGATTACGTGGGCAACGTCATCACCCTGTGCGAAGAGAAGCGTGGTCGCCAGATCAGCATCAATTATCTTGGCTCGCAGGTGCAGATCAGCTATGAGTTGCCAATGGCCGAAGTGGTGCTGGATTTCTTCGACAGGCTGAAGTCGGTGTCGCGCGGCTATGCCTCGCTGGACTACCATTTCCTGCGCTTCGAGGCCGGCCCGTTCGTGCGCGTGGACACCTTGATCAATGGCGACAAGGTCGATGCACTGTCGCTGATCGTGCATCGCCAATACGCGGATCGCCGTGGCCGCGAGCTGACCGAAAAGATGCGCGAATTGATCCCGCGACAGATGTTTGACGTGGCGATCCAGGCGGCTGTAGGCGCCCAGGTTATCGCCCGCAGCACGGTCAAGGCCATGCGCAAGAACGTGCTGGCCAAATGCTATGGTGGCGATATCAGCCGCAAGAAGAAGCTTCTGGAAAAACAGAAGGAAGGCAAGAAGCGCATGAAGCAGGTGGGCAACGTAGAGATACCGCAGGAAGCCTTCCTCGCGGTGTTGCAGATGGACAACAAGTAACAGCGGTGAAGTGTGAGTAGTAGATAGATAGCAAGAACGATTTTCTTCGCGCTGTACCCGTCGCCATTTCTTTACCCGTCGCCATTTACCGCTTCCAAGGAATCTTATGGTCTGGTTTGAAACAATCCTCGTCGTGCTTACTGTACTGACCGGCATTATCTGGTTGCTGGACAAACTTTTCCTGGCCAGGCGTCGTGCGGCACGCGGCGGACTGCTCGACGAAGAGCCAGTGCTGGTCGACTACTCGCGCGCCTTCTTCCCGGTGCTGGCTATCGTGCTGGTGCTGCGCAGCTTCATCGCCGAGCCTTACAAGATTCCATCGGCCTCCATGATGCCCAATCTTCTGATCGGTGATTTCATCCTGGTCAACAAGTTCAGCTATGGCTTGCGCCTGCCGATCAACAACAGGAAGTTCGTGGCCCTGGGCGAACCCGCTCGTGGCGACGTGGTGGTATTCAAGCCACCCCACGACCCCGAGAACAACTGGATCAAGCGCATCATCGGCTTGCCGGGCGACCGCATTGTGTTCCAGGGCAACACCCTGACCATCAATGACGAAGTACTGACCTATCAGACGCTGGGCACCTATACGGGGCGCGGTGTTGCCCAGGGTGCCGACAGTGCCGCCTTGCTGCAGGAAGACCTGCCGGGTCGCCAGCACCGGATTCTGGAAGGCGACCGTGCCGAAGGCCAGGGCGAATGGGTGGTGCCCGCAGGCCACTATTTCGTAATGGGCGACAATCGTGATAATAGCCAGGATGGTCGTCTCTGGCCGGAAGTGGGGGCGGACGGCCAATTGCTGCCAGATCATAATTTCCTGCCCGAAGAGAATCTTCGCGGCAAGGCGTTCCTGATCTGGCTGAACTGTGAGGGCTGGTTCTGCAAGGATGGCTTCAATGCCTCCAGAATCGGCACCCGCATCCAGTAACCATGTTGTTCATCCCGGGGAAATGCACATGAAACGCACACTGCAAGCCAGACACAAGCAAGACGGCATGACCTTGACGAGTTTTGTAGTGGTGCTGGCGGTGGTCGGCTTCGCCGCCTATCTCGGCATGAAGTTGTTTCCGATGTACCAGGAGTATTATTCGGTCCGCAGCGCCGCCAAGGGACTGTCCTCCGAGCCTGGTGTAGCTGACATGGATCCGTCCAAGATCCAGGACCTGTTTTTTCGCAGGCTCTACATCAACTACTCCGAAAATGTGAAGGCCGAGAACGTCAAGATCACGCGCATTGATAACGGCTGGAACATGAAGGTGAACTACGAAGTACGCCGGCCGTTGGTGGGCAACCTGGATGTCGTAGGCGTCTTCGATGTGGACCAGAACCTGACCCGTGGCGGTGGCACCGATTGACCTGAAATTCCGGCACGGTGAGCTGGACAGCCACCGTTTCGCCGATCCGGGCCTGCTTCAGCAGGCCTTGACCCATCGCAGCGCGGGCGCTCCACACAATGAGCGGCTGGAATTCCTGGGCGACAGTATCGTCAATCTGCTGGTGGCCGAGGTGCTATTCCAGCGCTGGCCCAAGGCCGACGAAGGAGCACTGACGCGCGCGCGCGCTGAACTGGTCCGAGAGGCTTCGCTGGCCACCATTGCCCGTACTCTCGAGCTGGGCGCGCGCCTGACCCTGGGGCCGGGGGAAATGAAATCCGGTGGTCATCGCCGCGATTCGATCCTGGCCGACGCCATGGAAGCGGTGGTCGCGGCGATCTACCTGGATGCAGGTTTCGAGCGCTGTCGGGCCGTGGTGCTGCCATGGTTCGAGGAGTCGCTGGCTGCGTTGCCGGTCGGCAAGCCGGGCAAGGATGCCAAGACCCGCCTTCAGGAATGGCTGCAGGGACGTCAGCGGGCGTTGCCCGCTTACGAGCTGGTTTGCGAAAGTGGCGATGACCACGCCAAGTTGTTTACGGTCAGCTGCACCATCGTCGATCCCAGCCTGAGTGCCCAGGGTGAGGGCAGTTCGCGTCGCAACGCCGAGCAGGCTGCTGCCATGGGCGTGCTGGAAAAACTGGATATCAGCAAATGAGTACCAACACCCCACATCGCAGCGGCAGCATTGCCGTCATCGGCCGCCCCAACGTCGGCAAGTCCACGCTGACCAACGCGCTGGTCGGTGCCAAGGTCAGCATTGTCTCCAACCGGCCGCAGACCACGCGCCACCGCTTGCTGGGCATCGCGACCTTCCCCGAGGGCCAGATTGCGCTGGTCGACACGCCCGGCCTGCACAAGCAGGAAGGCAAGTTCTCGGCGTCGGCCATGAGCAAGGTAATGAATCGCGCCGCGCGCGGTGCCATCCAGGATGTCGACGCCGCGCTGATGGTGATCGAGGCCGGGCGCTGGGACGAGGCTGATACGCTGGCTTACAACGTGCTCAGCGACAGTGGCGTACCGGTGATGCTGGTGGTCAACAAGGTCGACCAGATCAAGCTCAAGGCCGAACTGCTGCCGTTCCTGAGTCGTATTACCGAAGGCCGCCGCTTTGCCAGCGTGCACCTGATCTCGGCGCTGAAACGCAATGGGCTGGAGCAGCTGGTTCGCGACATGCTGGCGTTGCTGCCTGAGGCGCCGCCGATGTTCGGGGAAGACGAGATCACAGACCGCAGCCAGCGTTTCATGGCCGGTGAGTTGCTGCGCGAACAGTTGATGCGCCAGCTTGGCAATGAATTGCCTTATGCGACCACGGTGGAGATCGAGCGCTTTGCCGAAGAGGACGGATTGCTGCGCATTGGCGCAGTGATCTGGGTCGAGCGTGAAAGCCAGAAGTCCATCGTCATCGGCAAGGGTGGCGCACGCCTGAAGGAAATCGGCAGCAAGGCACGCCTGCAGATGGAGCGCATGTTCGACGGCAAGGTCTTCCTGGAAACCTGGGTTCGGGTGCGCGAAGGCTGGTCGGGTGATGCCGCGGCGCTCAAGGCGTTCGGCTACAACGAGTAAGCCGGCGACGGGATTGTCGCCAGCACCCACCGATGCGTATCACCGCCGAACCGGCCTTCGTCCTGCATGCGCGCAACTGGCGCGAAACCAGCCTGTTGGTAGAAGTGTTGAGCGAGAACCATGGGCGCCTGGGCTTGGTCGCGCGTGGCGTGCAAGGCGCCAAGAAGCATGTGCTGCGCGCCGCGCTGCAGCCCTTGCAACATATCCGGCTGGAGGCTGTCCAGCGCGGGGAACTGGCCCAGCTGGTCACGGCCGAAGCACTGGACGCGGCGCCGCGCCTGACCGGTGATGCGATGCTGGCCGCGTTCTACCTCAATGAACTGGTGATGCGACTGGCGCCACGCCAGGACCCGCATGGTGATCTGTATCGGATTTATGGACAGGCGCGTCAGCGCCTGGACAGCGAGGAATCCCTGGCCTGGAGCCTGCGCCGATTCGAGCGCGACCTGCTGGAGTCGCTGGGCTCGGGCTTCGACTTCCGGGAGGATGTAGACGGTATCGCGATCGATCCGGCTGCCCGCTACCGCATTGAACCGGAGCAGGGTCCACGCCGCTTGTTGAGTGATCGCGGACGTGGAGAGCGCAATACGACTGCGACCGGCAGTGCCTTGCTGGCACTGGCCGCCGACCGCCTGCCCGGCACCGAAGACCTGGCCAGCCTGCGTCTGGCCCTGCGCGGCGTGCTGGTTCACCACCTGGGCGGGCGCGGATTGAAATCGTGGGAAATGCTGGGCGAGCTGGGACGCTACAGGCGCAGGGATTAGCCGCGCGCGGCCCTCGTGCCCGAACGCGTATTGATGCCTGACGTCGCCGCAATGGTGCAGACCGCGCCGACAGCGCGCCCTGGATAAACCGGCTTGCGCTTGCGCTGCAGCGCGCTATTGCGGGTCTTCGGGTTCTGCTTCGGCGGACCGTGTCTGGGCTACGCAGGCCGAGAACGTCTCAAGGGTTGCAGCGTCGTCGAGCAGGTTTTCAAGTGCGCGCGCTGCGGCATTGAGGCGCAGCGCGCCAACGAATCCGCTGCTGGCTTTCAACTGATGCAAGGTTCTGCTGGCCGCCGCGTGTCGGCCTGCCTGCAGCGCCGACACGATTTCGCCGTGCTGCCGACCAAGCTCGTCGAGGAACAACGTGCGCAGCGTGACCACATGCTCGTGCTTGCCATTGAGCGCTGCCAAAGCGGCAGCCCGGTCCCATAGTGGCAAGCTGGGAAATGTATGGCCGGCTTCTTCCACGCGCATGGCCGGCACCGTGCCCAGACCCAGCTGGCGGCGCACCGCCTGCTGCAACTGCGCAGCGGTCAGCGGTTTGACCAGGACCCCGGCAAACCCCGCCACCAGCAGCTGCTCCCGTAGCGCCGGCGAATCATCCGCGGTGTGGGCGAGGGCTGGCGTGTCGTGGCCGCGCGCACGAAGGGTTGCCAATAGTTCGAGGCCACTTCCATCGGGAAGATTGGCGTCCAGCAGCCACAGCTCGTGCGCGCTTTCCAACGCCAATGCCATTGCCATTGATGCCGCTGTCTCGACTTCCGCCGGCAGTGCTTCCAGTGCCGCGACCATGAAGCTGCAACTGATGGCATCGTCTTCCACCAGCAGCAACCTGGGTTTCATTTCCCTGTGCTCCGACATCGTTATGCTGCCTCCATGCTCCGTCGCATCTTACCGCTGCTTTTGCTGGCCCTGCTGGGCGTGACTGCCACCGCGCAGTCCCGGACCCTTAGCGCGCGCATCGCCAAGGTCATCACGCCGGTGGCCACCCTGCAGGACGTGAGCATACGACTGGACTGGCCCGCCGATGCCGCAAGCGGACAGCTCACCCTGACCGCACGGCAGGCGCGGGCGCCGGACCTGGGCTACCGGTTCGACGACCTAAGCTGGCATTGTCCGCTGCAGCGTGACCAAACCGGAGCGGGCTGGCGCTGCGTGGGCCCAATCCGCAGTGCGGGCCGTCAGCCGCTGAGCTTGTCCGTAGACCTGGCCACCGCGACCACCGACGTGGTGCTGGGAAGTGGCAATCGCGGGCTTGCCCTGCATCGCAACGCCGCGACCCCGGACCTGACCCGAATCGACCTGACTCGCGTACCGATGGCCTGGTCCCAGGCCCTGCTGTCGCTGGCATGGTCCGATGCAAACCTGAAAGCCGGACAGATGAGCGGTTCGCTGGGCGTGCATACCCCCGCGTCTCGGCCCTTGCGTGTCGAAGGCAGCCTGCAGGTGAGCGGGCTGGGTCTGGATACGGCCGACGGCAGTATCGCCGCCGAAGGTCTGGGCGCGCAGCTTCAACTGGATTACCGCAAGTCAGCCGGCCTGTCGCTGATTACAGTTGACGGCAGTCTGCGTGGGGGCGAGCTGCTGGCGGGCAACGCGTATGTGGCGCTGCCTGCCAGTCCGGTCAGCGTGGCACTGGCCGCGCGCCAGCAAGGCAATGCAGGCTGGGAGATTCCGCAACTGCGCTGGGATGACGGCGATGCGATTCGGGTTGAGGGCTCACTGGCGTTCGACCCTACGGCGACGCTTCGGGATGCGGATCTACGCCTGGTCAGCGCCAATATCGCGCCCTTGCGACCCCGTTATCTCTCCGGCTGGCTGGGTCTGCTGGGATTGGGCGAGCTGCAGATGCAAGGTGGGCTGGAAGCGCATGTGCTGATGCAAGCGGGCGCGCTGACCGTGGCGCAAGGGCAACTGCGCAATGTCTCTCTGATCGATGGACAACAGCGCTTCAGCCTGCAGGGACTCAGCGGCAATCCTTTCTTCTCGGCAAATGCGCCTGGCAACAGCGAACTGCGCTGGACGTCGGGCCAGATGCATGGGCTGGTCTTCGGTGCAGCGACCCTGCCGCTGGAAAGTGCGGGCGGGGAGATCGGTTTGCGCGAAGCGGTCAGCGTGCCGATGCTGGGTGGCAAGCTGGTCTTTGAGGATCTCAACCTGCGCCCGCCAGCCGGCGGGCGTGGTCTGGAGTTCGACTTCGGTCTGGGCATTGAAGCCATCGACGTAGGCCAACTGGCCAAGGCCATGGGCTGGCCCGAGTTCCAGGGCCGGCTAAACGGGCGTATTCCCAAGGCGCGCTACGCCGATGACCGGCTGGACTTCGACGGCGCCCTGACCACGCATATGTTCGATGGAACGGTGCAGGTTACGGGATTGGCCATGGAACGGCCGTTTGGCACCGCGCCCACGCTGGCCGCCGATATCAGCCTGGACAACATGAACCTGCAGTCGCTCACCCAGGTGTTTGGCTTTGGAGAAATTACCGGCGCGCTGGATGGCATCATCCGCAATCTGCGGCTGGTGGACTGGACTGCCGAAGGCTTCGACGCCGACCTGCATACCGATCCTTCCTGGAAAGGCAAGCGTCGTATCAGCCAGCGCGCGGTGCAGGATCTTTCCAGCGTGGGCGGCGCCGGCGGCGGTCTGGGCAACAGTCTGCAAGCGCAGGCGCTGAAGCTGTTCGAGGACTTCGGTTACCGCCAGATTGGCATCAGCTGTCGTCTCGCCGAGCAGGTCTGCGACATGGACGGGCTCGGTTCAGCGGGAAACGGCTTTATTATCGTGCAAGGATCAGGCCTGCCGCGCCTGACCGTGGTGGGTTACAACCGCCGCGTTGACTGGCCCACCCTGGTCGAAAGACTGGTGGCAGTCACCAAAGGCGACACCAAACCCGTCATTGAATAATCCAGGAGAAGTGTAATGAAACGTTGGTTGGGAACCTCACTCGCGGCATCGCTGCTGCTTACTGCCTGCGTCACCATCAACGTCTATTTTCCGGCGGCCGAAGCCAAGGAAGCGGCCAAGGAGTTTGTTGACAAGGTGATTGGCGACAGTGTGCCTGGCAGCGTCACGCCAGCGACACCGATACAGACACCGCAAGTCCCCGACGGGCAGGGCGGCAGCGCTTCCCTGCAAAAGTCGCAGCGACCCTTCAACTGGCTTGGACTGGTGGGAATAGGCAACGCCTACGCGCAGGAAAGCGCGGACATCACCATCAAGACCCCAGCCATCCAGGCGATCCAAGGCCGCATGGCCTCGCGCTTCAGCGCGCAGTTGCGCGCCGGCTTCGATGCCGGCGCATTGGGCCTTACCCGCGATGGCATGGTCGAGCTGCGCGATGCGTCCAAGCTGGCGCTGAAGGACCGGGTGGCCATGACCCAGGCGGTGGCCGACGACAATCGCGACCGCAAGGCGGTCTACCGGGAAGTGGCTGTGGCCAACGGCCATCCGGAATGGGAAAGCCAGATCCGTGGCATTTTTTCCCAGCAGTGGATCGCCAGCGCACACCAGGGCTGGTGGTACCAGGAGTCGGGCGGAAGCTGGAAGCAGAAGTGAGCAGTGGAGTGAGGAACGAGTAGCAGGCGCGAGGAGCGAGTAACGAGTAACTAGGAACGAGGAACGAGTAAAGGCAAGATTGCGAGTAGATGAGGGGTGGAAACTCGTTTCTCGTTTCTCGTTTCTCTTACTCGTTCCTAGTTCCGCACTCCCAGCCATCTGCGACAATGGCGCCCCCGCAATCTCACGCAGCACCTACCACGTGGCAAAACCCCGGCCCCCGCGCCCGCCCCGCATAGACAAGACTCCCTTCGAAGTAGAGATCGTCGACCACAGTCATGACGGTCGCGGCGTGGCCCGTCGTGATGGCAAGACCCTGTTTGTCGCTGGCGCACTGCCGGGTGAGCGGGTCATGGTGGAACAAACGGCCAAGAACCGGCATTTCGATGAAGGGCGCACCATCGAGGTGTTGCAGGCCTCACCGGACCGGGTGACGCCGCGGTGTGAACACTTCGGCATCTGCAGCGGCTGCGTATTGCAGCACCTGGCCGAAGACAAGCAGATCCTGCTCAAGCAGCGCGTGCTGCTGGAAAACCTGGAGCGCATTGGCCATGTCAGCCCGCAGACGGTGCTGACGCCCTTGACCGGAGACAGCTGGGGCTATCGTCGCAAGGGGCGGTTTTCGGTGCGTCGGGTCAACAACAAGCAGCGCACGCTGGTCGGTTTCCGGGAGCTTGATCCACGTTTCGTTGCCGACGTGCGCATCTGCCATACCGTCATTCCGCATATCGGCGAGCGTGTGGAAGCCTTGGCCTTGCTGGTGGACAGCCTGCAGGTTCGCAACGAGATCCCGCAGATAGAGTTCATCGCCGGTGATGCCACGGCGGCGCTGGTGTTCCGCCACCTGGCACCCTTGGGCGATGAGGACCGCAGCAAGCTGATCGCCTTCGCGCAGCGGCATGATTTCGCCGTCTACCTGCAGTCCGGTGGTGTCGACACGGTGGAGCCACTGTGGCCCGAAACACCGACGCTGGCCTTTGCCTTGCCGCACTGGAATATCGAGCTGGCGTTCCGCCCGCTGGATTTCATCCAGGTCAACGCCACGCTCAACCAGAAGATGATCGCGCATACCTTCGAGTTGCTGGATCCGCAACCGCAGGACCGCATCCTTGACCTGTTCTGTGGACTGGGTAATTTCACCCTGCCCATGGCGCGGCTGGCCGGTGAAGTTGTGGGGGTCGAGGGCGAGGCCGGACTGGTCCAGCGCGCACGCGAGAACGCGCAGCGCAATGGCCTGGTCAATGCGCATTTCTATACCGCCAACCTCACCGAGGACCAGCGGGGCACGCCATGGATGCGGCAGGGCTTCAACAAGCTGCTGCTGGACCCACCACGTTCGGGTGCCGATGAAGTGCTCAAGCAGATGCCACTGAAAAATATCAACCGCATCGTCTACGTCAGCTGCCACCCGGCATCACTGGCGCGTGATGCGGGTTATCTGGTGAAGGAGCGCGGCTACAAGCTGAAGGCGGCGGGAGTGATGGACATGTTTCCGCACACCGGTCATGTGGAAAGCATCGCCCTGTTTGAAACCAAGTAGGTTCAAATCCGCTAGCCGGGCTTGCTCGGCTGCTTTAAGGCCGTGAAAGCAAAGACAGCCGAGCATGATTGGCTCTACACAAAACTGAGAGAACGACTGCACATGGGCATTGAAATCGAACGCAAGTTCCTGGTCATCGCTGACGGCTGGCGCGATGCCGCGCACAAGGTCGTACCCATGGCGCAGGGCTACCTCAATGACCTGGCCATGGTCGAAGGCGGGGCGCAGAAGGCTTCGGTGCGCGTACGCATCGAAGGCGAAGACGCCTACCTGAACCTGAAATCCCGCGAGCGTGGACATACGCGCCAGGAGTTCAACTATGCCATCCCCGTTGACGAAGCCCGCTCGCTGCTGGCGCTGTGTGTTGGCGGGCTGATCGACAAGCGTCGCCACTACGTCAACCACCAGGGGCACCTGTGGGAAGTCGACGAGTTCCTGGGTGAAAACGCGGGGCTGGTGGTCGCAGAAATCGAGCTGCAACACGCCGATGAGGCGTTCGTCCTGCCTGAATGGGCGGGCCGGCAGGCCACCGACGCACTGCGCTATTACAATCTGGCGTTGGCGTCGTATCCCTATTCGCAGTGGACCGACGCCGAGTGCGCCGCCACCGATCTTTCCTGAGGACCACATCCGCATGCTTGTCATTGGCATTTCCGGCACCGAACTGACCGCGCAAGAGCGTGACTGGCTGCAGCACGATGCCGTGGCCGGGGTCATCCTGTTTACCCGCAATTTCGCCTCGCGCGAACAGGTGGTCGAGCTGTGCGCCTCGATCCGCGCCGCCGCGCCGCGGCCGCAACTGATCTGCGTGGACCAGGAAGGCGGCCGCGTGCAGCGCTTCCGTGATGGCTACAGCGCCCTGCCGTCGCTGGAGGGTTTCGGTGCACTGTACGCAACCGACCCGGCCGCCGCCCTGACCCTGGCCGAAGAACACGCCTGGCTGATGGCCAGCGAAGTGCGGGCCAGTGGCGTGGACCTGAGTTTTGCGCCCGTAGTCGATCTAGCGCGTGGCAATCGCGCCATTGGCGATCGCGCCTTCAGCGCTGATCCGCAGGTGGTCGCCGCGTTCACGCGCGCGTATGTGCGCGGCATGCACAGCGTGGGCATGGCGGCCACGCTGAAGCATTTCCCCGGCCATGGCACGGTGCTGGAAGACACGCATTTCGATGATGCGGTCGATCCAAGGTCTTTGGAGGTGCTGCGCAAGGAAGACCTGGTGCCATTCGTGGCGGGCATTGAAGCCGGCGCCGATGCGGTGATGCTGGCACACGTCACCTATCCGGCCGTGGCCCCTGAAGCGGCGGGCTATTCGCCGTTCTGGATCAATGAAATTCTGCGCAAGGAAATGGGTTTCCGTGGCGTGGTGTTTTCCGATGACATCGGAATGGCCGCCGCGTTCTCCGCCGGCGGGGTCAAGGCGCGCATCGATGACCATCTTGATGCGGGCTGTGACGTAGTGCTGGTGTGCGCGCCAAAAATCGTCGAAGAATCATTGAAGGCCATGCAGGGACGTACTTCCAATACCGCTGCTTTGCTTGGATTGATCGGCCGTGGCGGGCTGGGCTGGGCTGGGCTACTGGCCGACACGCGCTATGGCGACGCCCAATCGCGGCTGCCGGCCGGTGCCGCGGGCAACGTGGCATGAGCCGCTCGCACCCACTGGCGGCGGCGCTGGCGAATGCGGAACTCATCATTGACCGGGCCACCCTGGATGCGGCGATCACCGCCATGGCTGTGCCAATCGCCCGTGACTATGCCGGTGAAGTGCCGGTCTACCTGACCGTCATGCACGGTGGGCTGCCATTTGCCGGGCAGTTGTCACTGGAACTGGGGGCGCTGGGCCTGGATCTGGAATTCGATTACCTGCATGCGACCCGCTATCGCGGCGAGACCAGCGGCGGCGAACTGGTCTGGAAGCATCGTCCCGCCACCGCGCTGTACGGGCGCCGCGTGCTGCTGGTCGACGACATCCTGGACGAAGGCTATACGATGGCCGCGGTCCGCGACTGGTGCATGGAACTGGGTGCGACCGACGTGCGCATTGCCGCACTCGCCACCAAGCAGCACACACGCACCATTGCCGGCATCAGCGCGGACTATGTGGGACTGGAAGTGCCGGACCGCTATGTATTTGGTTTCGGCATGGATTACCACGAGCAGGGACGCAACCTGCCGGGCATCTACGCACTTAAGGATTGACCATGAATCGCATTGCCCTGGCCGTGATCGGCGGTACCGGCGTTTACCGGCTGGCCGACCTGCAGGATGTCGACACGCGCGAAGTGGACACCCGCTTCGGCAAACCTTCCGGGCCTATCCGCATCGGCACCTTGCTGGGCCAGCGGGTGGCATTCCTGGCCCGCCACGGGGAAGGGCATTCAGTGCCGCCGCATCTGATCAACTACCGGGCCAATCTTGCCGCGTTGCAGGATATTGGCGCGACCCGCGTGCTTGCGCTCAATACGGTGGGCGGCATTGGCGACGACTTCGGTCCCCGCGTGCTGGCGTGCCCGGACCAGTTGATCGACTACACCTGGGGACGCGTTTCCACCATCTGCGAAGAACCGGGCAGCGAGGTGCTGCATGTGGACTTCGGCGACCCGTATACAACGATGCTGCGGCACAAGATCATTGCCGCTGCGCGCGTGACCGGAGTCTCATTAGTCACTCACGGATGTTACGGCGCCACCCAGGGGCCACGCCTGGAAACCCGGGCGGAAATTGCCCGCCTGCGCCGCGACGGCTGCGACCTGGTCGGCATGACCGGCATGCCGGAAGCGGGGCTGGCACGCGAGCTGGGCCTTGATTACGCCTGCCTGGCCATCGTCGCCAACTGGGCGGCCGGCTGTGGCACCGGCGAAGAGATCACCATGGCCGAGGTGCTGTCCAATGTGGACGCCGCCTCCAACGGATTGCCGGAGCTGGTGGCGGAACTTGCACGGGGGTGATTGTCAACACGGCCGTGTCTTTGCATACTCCGCCCGTGCGTTCTGCGCACACCACCACCCAACCAAGGAAATACCAGAGCTATGCCGACCGGTACCGTAAAATGGTTCAACGACGCCAAGGGCTTCGGATTCATCTCGCCGGAAGATGGCAGCGCTGATGTCTTTGCGCACCACTCCGCTATCAACAGCAAGGGCTTTCGCAGCCTGCAGGAAGGCCAGCGCGTCAGCTACGAGCTGACCCAGGGCCCCAAGGGTGCACAGGCTTCGAACATCGAACCCTCTGCAGCCTGACCTGAAAGAACTTGAGTCACTTGAACCCCGCCCAGGCGGGGTTTTTTATGGGTCCCTGGATTTTCAGTGAGCCTCTGAACAATCGAGAGCCGACAGCTGAACCATAACATCCCGTTGGTGGTGAGCCTGTAGAGCCACGCTTTTCGCGGGCAAATTGGAACCATTGCATGCCGGGACACTTGGCCAGGGCCTGGGTCGCGGGCAGGAAGGTGGCGATGATCTCCACGCCTGCGGCGCCCTGGGCTTCACCCAGGTATTCCTGCTGTTTGCCTTCTTTCGTGGCCTTTTCCAGGCCTTGCTCCCGCTCGTTCCAGGCCTTGCGGGCGAGGTTCTGG
>JBDSUI010000145.1:0-6622 GCA_039927795.1 Pseudoxanthomonas sp. | reverse complement strand
GGGCGTCAATGCCGGTCACGACTTGAGCCAGGCCAATCTGCAAGCCTTCTGCGAAGCGATACCGGACCTGCTTGAGGTCTCCATTGGCCATGCGCTGATCAGCGAGGCGCTCTACATAGGCCTCGAGCCGGCAGTGCACAACTACCTGCGAATCCTGGATGCACGCCGCTGAGCAACTGTGTCGCGTGCGATGCGTGGGCAGATGGTGCAGGTAACGCCTGAGTAGACTAAATCACTGCGTCGCTTTCATTTACATGTTCTGCCGATCGGTGAAACGCCGACTTGCAGACCCGGTCTCGAGTTTTCTGCCGACCCTTTATTTATTCGTTGCCGCCGCTGAGTAGTGCATAGCTGCGGGACGCGCCGACTGTGTTGCATGGATCTTCAGCCCGCCAGCTCGAGGATGCGATGTGGCTTTGCCGGCAGCTGGGCTTAGTGCCCTGCTTCTTATCGTTTGACTGCCCTGCATGTCGCCAAGACAAGTGACCGCCGGGGGTGGCCGCGCCTGGGTGTGCCGGCGCGGATTGACATTGGAACGTTTCGCTCCGGTTTCTCTCCGGACGTTGTCTGTCAATTCGGCCGTAGTGGTGAGGAGGCTGGCGAGTTGTACCACTGCGTCCGCGTCCGTCCCATTGGTGGGCTCGCAAACGACCACGCCGCCCGAAGGCGGCGTGGAAGACTTGCATACCAAGAGGCGACGCTGCGCCGCCAAATTTACTGCTGCTGCACAAACCCGATCTTGAGCATCTGCGCATTCTTGGCGGCGGCAAGGACTTTGGCCATCACGTCATATTGCGCATCGCCATTGGCATCGATCTGCAACAAAGGCTGGTTGGTTGGATCGCGCTGCACTTCGTTTTCCATCATCGTCTGCAACGCACTGACCTGCACCGGATTGTTGTTCCAGGTGATCTGGCCAGATGCCTCGATCTTCAGTTCGATCGGTGGCGGTGGGTCGCGCAACTGCGGCGGCGGGTTGATAACGCGCTGCGGCAGGTCGACGTCGATGGGGTAGGTCATGACCGGCGCGGTCACGATAAAGATGATCAGCAACACCAGCATCACGTCCACCAGGGGCGTCACGTTGATATCGGCCATCGGTCGGCCCTTGCCGGAACCGGTAGCGAATGCCATGGCTTATTGACCCCTGTCTTTGGTGGCAACGAAGCCTACATCCAGCATTCCCTGTTCCTGGGCAATGCGGGTCACTTCATTGATGGTGCGCATCTTCGTCGTGCCATCGCCACGCAGATTGAGCGGCGGTTGCGGAGTCAGCTGCGCGGCGCTGGAAAGACGCGATTCAAGAACTTCCTTGGTGATGCGCTCGTCGCCCCAGTACAGCTCGCCGTTTTCCTTGACCGAAATGGTGATGGGCTGCTTGCGCTTTTCCGCCGCCTCCGGATCCTGGATCAGGTTGGCCTCGGGAAGTTTGATCTGCACTTTATGCGACATCAACGGCGCGGTGATGATGAAGATGATCAGCAACACCAACATCACGTCCACGAGGGGCGTGACGTTGATGTCGGCCATGGGGCCAGCGCTGTCGTTACCACTACTGAAGGCCATTTCCGCGCTCCGTTCCTATGCGATTGATCTGTACGTGACTTCGTGCCGACTCAGCGAACGCGCGAGCCGGTGGCGAAGAAGTCGTGCAGGTCATGCGCGAACGTATCGAACTTGGCGTTTGTGTCGCTGTTGGTGCGGTTGAAGAAGTTGTACGCCAGCACCGCCGGGATTGCGACGAACAGGCCCAACGCGGTCATGATCAGCGCCTCGCCAACCGGACCGGCCACTGCATCGATGGACGCCTGGCCGGTTGCACCGATCTTGATCAGCGCGCCGTAGATACCCCACACCGTACCCAGCAGACCCACGAACGGCGCGGTCGCGCCGACGGTCGCCAGTACGGTCATGCCGGTCTGCAGCTTGGAGCTTTCGCGGATCACGGCCTGGCGCAGCGAGCGATCAACGAACTCGGAGCGGTTGAGCGACTCGGCCAGCTTGGAACCTTCGCTGCGCTGGTGGTGGGCAGCCGCCTGGGCGGCGTCGAGCGCGATCTTGGAGAACGGCTCGTTGCGGGGCTGCTCTTCCATCAGACGGATGGCGTCCTGTGCATTAGCCGTGTCCCAGAACGCGCCGGTGACGCGATCGGCCTGGCCCTTCAGCCGTACGTTCTTGATGAAGTTGATCACAGTCCAGTACCAGCTCAGTGCCGACATGATCACCAGGGTGATCAGGACGATCCACGACACTGCGAATTCGCTGGGGTGGGCGGTCATCTCCTGGATCAGATGTCCGAAGCCCATGTTCTTCATCGCATCGGCGGCGTTGGTGCCTCCAGCGGCGGCGGTGGTTTCCTGCAGCATGACGCTTACCTTTTATTTGTGTTGATGAGGGTGATGCGGTGATGTAACGGTTGTCGCATGTTTCTTTTTTGCAATCAACTTGTCCGGACAAGCCATCAAGTAGCTTGTCCGCGTTTTACAGCTTGAAGTCAACAGGAACTCGCACCCGTCCTGCTGCTTTCTGACCCCCGGACTGGCCTGGGTTGAAACGCCATTTGCGGGCGGCTTCCATGGCGGCGCGATCCAGGTCACGGTTGCGGCTGGATTTCTCCACGGACACGTTGGTCACGTTGCCGCTTGCGTCGACATCGATGATCAACACGACCGTGCCGGTGATCCCCGCGCGCGCGGCGGCGGGCGGGTACTTCGGTGGATTCATGTTCTTCGATGAAATATCAACGCTGGCGCCGATTTCGGGCGTTGGAGGAGGCGGCGAGGGCGGCGCAGGTGGCGACACTACATCGGTCGGACGCGGTTCGGCCACGTCGATCGGCGGTGCCTGCGGCGGCGGCGGAATCGGCGTTGTGGTCGGCGGAGCCAGGTTCTTGATCGGCGGCGGCGGCTTCTCGTCCGGCGGCGGCGGCGGCGGTGGCGGCGGTGGCGGCTTTGGAGGATCGACGATGGTCACCATCGTCTTCTGTTCCTGTTCCCTTTCCGCTGGCGGCGCGACAGCCGGAATGAGCAGCAGCAAGAACGCCGCCACGTGCAGTGCTATCACGAAGGCCATGCCGATGATGCGCGGCCAATTCAGCCCTGCCGGCTCTTCGTCGTTGTACCTGTTAATGACCAGCTGCTCAGCCATGCGCCAATGAACTCACATTTCTTGGGCCGACGATGCGGCGCCACGTAGAAGTTGGAACCGGCGATGTCTCCATCGCCGGAAGGTCGAGCTTATACCAATCAAGTATGCCAGCACCATCGTTTCGGGCTGTTGGAACATTAATTACAAGTGCACCGTTCAAGGCAGCGCGATGATCTGCTTGGCGTCGGCCGGCTTTTTGACGCCCTTTTCCAGCGCCGTTTTGGCTGCCTGCTTTGCTTCGGAAACGCGGCCTTCCTGCCAGAGCACCTTGGCGAGGTTCAAATAGGTTTCGCCGTCCTTGGAAAGCGGCGCAGCCTTCTGCCACGCATCAATGGCAGGTGCCACCTGGTCAGAATAGTAATAGGCCTGCGCCAGCGCCAGGTAGGTCTGCTGGTCCGGTTTCATGATGCCCTTCTGCATACCTTCGTTGATGACCGAGATCACCTGTTTCTCCTTGCCGTCCATGTTGGAGTAGGTGGCAAAGAGCTGACGGTAATCCTTCTCGTCGGTCAACTGACCACTTGCGCGGAGCTTCTCAAGAACCGCTGCTGCCTGGTCGAGTTTGTCTGCCTGAAGGTAGACATTGGCCAGGTTCATCTGCGCTTTCTTGTCGGCCGGTGACTTGGCGGCAATCTTCTCGGCCATCTGCACGGCATCGGCGGTCTGTCCGGTTTCGGCATAGGACGCCATCAACAGTTGCTGCCAGTTGTCCTTGGGCTCGGGGGAGGTTTCGATGGCCTGCTTGAGCACCGGGATCGCTTCGGCATACCGCTCGGCTTGGTACAGGCCCTGGCCTTTGAGCGCCAGTTCGTCGGGTTTCTGCGACTTGGTTTCGGCAAAGTACTGGTCAATGGTCGCCAGTCCTTCGCTGAACTGGTCTTCCTGCAGCTGCACGCCCGCCAGCATGTACATCAACTGGTAGTGGTTGTTGTTGTCCAGTGCATTGAGTTCGATCGCCTGCTTCAGATAGGCGATGGTGGCGGCTGAATCATCCAGGTTGTAGGCCGCTTGTGAGGCCAGCTGGGCGGCAACCGCCTTGTCGTAATTGGTGGCCGCCGCATTGGCCAGGATTTCATCGGCCTGCTCACGGGTCTTGGCGGAATCATCTTTCTGGTACGCCTCGAACAGCTTCTGCAGTTTCGATGCGAGCTTCGGCGATCCCTTGATACTGGGTTCTTCGCGGGTCGCGCCCGGATAGTTGATTTCGACTTTCTCGCTACCGCTTTTGCTCTTTCGCTCTGAGCGGTCGCGCGTGTTTTCGGCGGCGACACTGACGGTGGTGGCGCCCAACAGGCCCATGATTGCAGCGGAGAGCAAGGCTTGTTTGAAGTTACGGAAAACCATGGGACACCTCAAAGGGGATTACTGAAGGCGGCACTGCAATGCGCGCCCTGCAGGGGCCGGCAAAGCTAACAGAAACGCTTGCGGATCGGGAACAGGAATCGTTGGTGCAAAGCAGCAATCCGGCTCAGCCACACTTAGGAATTCGCCCCGCCGCCCGGGCCTGCTGGTAGACCGGTGCCAGACTGCCGGCACGATTGCGCAGCTCCTGGATACGGGACTGTGGGTCAGGGTGCGTTGACAACCATTCCGGCTGGCGACCGCCGCCCGCTGCGATCATGTTCTGCCACAGGTTCACTGCCTGGGCGGGATCGAAACCGGCATCGGCCATCAGCCGCTGGCCGACTTGATCGGCTTCTGACTCCTGCGCGCGTGAGCCGGGCAGCAGGAAGCCGGTCTGGGCCAGCAGGCCACCACCCTGGGTGGCCAGGCTGCCATAGTCGCCGGCCAGTGCACCCAGCAACTGGACCGCGCCACTGGCACCCATCTGCCTGGTAATGCGCTCGTCATGGTGACGCTCGGTGACATGGCCGATTTCGTGGGCCAGCACTGCCGCCAGCTGGTCCTGGGTCTTGGCAACGCTGAAAATCCCGGTATTCACACCCACCTTGCCGCCGGGCAAGGCGAACGCGTTGGGTTCCTTGTTGGCGAACAGCGCCGTTTCCCAGGCTACGCCCTGTCCTTGCGCAGGCAATTGCCGCACCAGTGCATTGACCACGCAGCGCACGTATGCATTCTGGTGCGCGTCATTGCTCAGTGGTCCCTTGGTTTTGGCTTCAACGAACGCCTGCGCACCCAGCTGGTTGAGCTGTTGCTGGGAAACGCCGCCAACATACTGGGTGCGGCCAGTGGAACTGGTGGTCGTGGCGCAACCTGCAAGTACCGTGACAACCGCAATCGTGAGAATCCAACGCTTCATGGGAGACCCCTCAAGTAGGTCCCGAGTGTGGCGACGCAAGCCTTAAGTTTTCGTCAAGCCGGCTGCCGTCAGTCAAGCCGGTACAGTTTCAGCAAGCTCAGCGCGATGGCATTGTTCAGGGCGTGGGCGGCGATTGCGGCCCATAAGGTACGCGTGCGCCAGTAGAGCAGCGCGAAGGCGGCGCCCATGAACGCATAAGTCAGCCACAACAGGGTGGTAGCGGCCGCGCTGTTGCCACCGCTGCCCGGAATTTCATGCATCAAGGCAAAGGCGGCGCTGCTGAGTACCAACCCCAACCACGGGCGTCCTGCTGCCCACAGGCGACCGAACAGCACCCGGCGAAACAGCAGTTCTTCGTACGCTGGCGCAAGCAAGACCGCGAACAGCCACATGAAAACCGGACTGGCCACGAATGCAGCTTCGATGACCGGCAGATTGGTGGGTTCCGGGGCGATGTCGAGAACCTGTCCCAGGGCGGACATCGCGCTGCTGGAGAGGAAGGTGGCGGCCGCGGTGACCACGACCCACCCCCAGTTGCGCGGCTGCTGCAATGCCGAGCGCGAGATCGAACACTCCGCGGCGCTGGCACGACGGCGCCAGTAGTACACGACCAGCGCGGCGATGCCCGTGCTGAGCAGGGTCATCCAGATCATCGCCAGCGCGCCAGGTTGGCCCAGCGCCTGCAGCAAACGCTGGGGGTCCGGGGGCAGGGCGCCTTGCATGGCCAGGTCTGCCATCCGGTACAGCGCCCAGAGCAGGCCGCTGGCCAGGGAAACGACTAGCAACACCAGCACCGCAATCAGCGCATCAAGCAGGAAGCCCGTGACCGGACGCCGGTCAACGTCAAAGGGACGCGCCAGCGGTGCGGCCAGCGCGGTCGCGACCAGCACGCCCTGGTTCGCTTCCTGCGATGACCGCGATTGCTGTTCCAAGGGAATGGCCGGACTCAGATATCGAGGTTGGAAACCTTCAGCGCATTGGCATCAATGAATGCACGCCGCGGTTCGACCACATCGCCCATCAAGGTACTGAAGATCTGGTCGGCGGCAACGGCGTCCTCGATGCGTACCTGCAGCAGGCGGCGCGTTTCCGGATTCACGGTGGTGTCCCACAGCTGTTCCGGATTCATTTCGCCCAAGCCCTTGAAGCGCTGGATGCTGCGGCCTTTCTTCGCTTCGTCCAGCAACCAGGCCTGGGCCTCGGCGAAGCTGGAGA
>JBDSUI010000144.1:0-3675 GCA_039927795.1 Pseudoxanthomonas sp. | reverse complement strand
CCCATGGTGCCTTCGACTTCCGGATGGCCGGCATGGCCGATCAGGATCACGTCGCGGCCGGCGCGGCAATGGCGCGCTACTTCAAAATGCACCTTGGTCACCAGCGGGCAGGTTGCGTCGAAGATTTTCAGGCCACGCGTGGTGGCTTCGGCGCGCACCGCCTGCGACACGCCGTGGGCGCTGAAGATGACCGTCGCATTGTCAGGCACCTCGTCGAGTTCTTCCACGAACACCGCGCCACGGCTGCGCAGGTCTTCGACCACGAAACGGTTGTGGACCACTTCATGGCGCACGTAGATCGGCGCACCCAGCGTTTCGATGGCGCGCTTGACGATTTCGATGGCGCGGTCGACACCGGCGCAGAAACCTCTTGGATTGGCGAGCAGTACGTCCATGGGCCGATTATCCCGCTTTTTGCTTGCGCTTGCCTTCGAATAGCCCGAACAGGGCAATACCGACGGCCCCGGCGACGATAGCCGAATCGGCAATGTTGAAGGAGGGCCAATAGTGTTCCTGCCAATGCCACTGGATGAAATCGATGACGTGGCCATGGATCAGGCGGTCGATCACATTGCCCAGCGCGCCGCCAATTACCAGCGCATAGGGCATGGCCTGGCGCCAGTCGCGGCGCGCAGTGCGTGACAGCCAGAAGCCGAGCAAGCCGCAGATGGCGATCGCCAGTACGGTGAAAAACCAGATCTGCCAGCCGCCGGCATCACTCAGGAAGCTGAACGCAGCGCCGGTGTTATAGGTGCGATACCAGTTCCAGAACCCATCGATGACAGGAATGGCGGTGTATTCCGGCAGGCTGGCCAGCACCCAGGCCTTGCTCACCTGGTCCAGGACGATGACCACGACCGACAGGATCAGCCAGATCAAAGCATTGGGTTTGGGGTGTGGGGTCATGTTCTTTGCTCGTCATCCCGGCGAAAGCCGGGACCCATGGTGAAGTTCAGTTGTCGCCGGAGATCCGCCGTCATCCCGGCGTGCGCCGGGATGACGGCGGATGCCATGAAGACCGTAGTGATCAGAACCACTTCCGGTCTTCTCCAGTACCTTCGATATTGGAAACACAACGCGTGCAGAGTTGCGGATGCGATGGGTCGGTGCCCACGTCGGCGCGGCGATGCCAGCACCGCACGCACTTTTCCTTGCTGGTGGGTTGCGCCAGCACGAAGACCTCGTCTGCATTGACCGCGGTCACGGTCACGTCGCCACTGATAAACAGGAATCGCAGTTCCTCGGCCAGCGGCGTCCACCTGGAAGCCAGCTCGGGGCTGGCCGACACCGTTATTTCAGCATCCAGCGCCGCACCGATCACGCCATTGGCGCGCATCGGTTCCAGTACCTTGGCCATCTGCTCGCGCAGGGCCAGCAGTTTGTCGAAATCCTCGGCACCCAGCGGCGCGTCGGCCGGAAGTGGCGAAAGGCCTTCGTACCAGGTCGAGAACAGCACGTTGGCTACTCGCTCGCCGGGCAGGAAGCCCCAGATTTCATCAGCGGTAAAGCTGAGGATGGGCGCGACCCAGCGCGTGAACGCTTCCAGGATATGGAACATTGCGGTCTGCGCCGAACGCCGACCGCGCGAGTCTTCCTGCATCGTGTACAGGCGGTCCTTGGTCACGTCCAGGTACAGCGAGCCCAGGTCGACGCTGCAGAAATTCAGCAGTGCCTGCACGATTTCGGCGAAGTCGTAGCGCTCATAGGCCGCGATGATCTTCTGCTGCACTTCAAACGCGCGATGCACGACCCAGCGGTCCAGCGCCACCATGTCGGCAGGTTGCACCAGGTCGCGGACCGGATCGAAGCCATCCAGGTTGCTGAGCAGGAAGCGCGCGGTGTTGCGCAGGCGGCGGTAGGCATCGGCATTGCGCTTGAGGATTTCCTGCGACAGCGACATTTCGTTGCTGTAGTCGGCCGAGGCAATCCACAGGCGCAGGATGTCCGCGCCCAGCGTTTTCATGATGTCCTGCGGCTCGATGCCGTTGCCCAGCGACTTGGACATCTTGCGGCCGTTCTCATCCACAGTGAAGCCGTGGGTCAGGCACTGCTTGTACGGCGCATGGGTGTCGATGGCCACGCTGGTGAGCAGCGACGACTGGAACCAGCCGCGATGCTGGTCGGAACCTTCCAGATACAGGTCAGCCGGCTTGCCGAAACCGCGTTCGCGCAGCACGGCTTCATGGGTGACGCCCGAGTCGAACCACACGTCCAGGATGTCGGTGGTCTTGTCGTAGTGCGCGGCTTCTTCGCCCAGCAATTCGCTGGCATCCAGTGCATACCAGACGTCCACGCCGCCCTGCTCGACCTTGTCGGCGATGATGGCCATCAGCTCGACCGTGCGCGGATGCACCTCGCCGGTTTCGCGGTGCACGAACAGGGTGATCGGCACGCCCCAGGTGCGCTGGCGGCTGATGCACCAGTCAGGTCGACCCTCGACCATGCCGGCGATGCGTGCCTGGCCCCATTCGGGATACCACTTCACATGCGTGATCGCGGCCAGCGCATCACGACGCAGGTGGGCCTGCTCCATCGAGATGAACCACTGCGGCGTGGCCCGGAACACCACCGGCGTGCGGTGGCGCCAGCAATGCGGATAGCTGTGCTCGAGCTTGTGGAAAGCGAGCAGTGCGCCAGACTCGCGCAGCGCTTCGACCAGGGCGTCGTTGGCTTTCCAGATGTGCGTGCCGGCCAGCACCAGCTCGCCTGCAGGCGGCGTCGACGGCAGGTACACGCCACGACCGTCGACCGGATTCATCTGCCCGGCGGTGTATTTCTCGATCAGGCCGTACTGCTGACCAACCACGAAATCTTCCTGGCCATGGCCGGGCGCCGTATGTACCGCGCCGGTCCCTTCCTCGGCGGACACGTGGTCGCCCAGGATCAGCGGGATCTCGCGCTGCGCATAACCATTTCCATCCGCAGCGAGCGGATGATGCAGGACGATGCCTTCCAGCGCGCTGCCCTTGGCGTGTGCATGCACGGCAAAATCGGACACGCCATAGCGCTGTGATGCGCGCTCGGCCAGGGCTTCGGCCAGCAGCAGCCAGCGACGCTTGCCCTTGTACACGGGACCTTCGACCAGCACGTAATCCAGGTCCGGACCCAGCGACACCGCCAGCGAGGCGGGAAGCGTCCACGGCGTGGTGGTCCAGATCGGTACTGCCACTTCCACGTCTGCCGGCACCACCACATCCATCGCGGCAGCGAATGCCTTCACGTCGCGCACGGGATACGCAACGTCGACCGCAGGCGACAGCTTGTCCTGGTACTCGATCTCGGCTTCGGCCAGTGCCGAGCCGCAATCGAAACACCAGTGCACCGGCTTGGCGCCGCGTAGCAGATGGCCGTTGGCGACAATCCTGGCCAGGGCACGGATTTCATCGGCCTCGAACTTGAAATCCAGCGTGCGGTAGGGATTTTCCCAGTCGCCGATTACACCCAGGCGCTTGAAATCCTTGCGCTGGATATCAATCTGCTCGTTGGCGAATTCACGGCACTTCTGGCGGAATTGTTCAGCATCCAGCTTTACCCCGACCTTGCCATGTTTCTTCTCGACCGCGATCTCGATAGGCAGGCCGTGGCAATCCCAGCCCGGCACGTAGGGCGCATCGAAGCCCGCCACGTACTTGGACTTGACGATGATGTCCTTGAGGATCTTGTTGACCGCATGGC
>JBDSUI010000143.1:0-3828 GCA_039927795.1 Pseudoxanthomonas sp. | reverse complement strand
TGGCACTGGATGAAATCGGCGCCGCCCAGCATGGCCTCCACCACCAGCACGCGCGCCGCCAGCAGCCGCAGGCGGGCGACGGTCAGGCCGCCCACCAGGAATTCGGCGAACACGCCCAGGCCTTCCTGCAGGCCTTCATACCCGGCTAGCCCGGCCCCGAAGATGCCGAGGCCCTGCTGACTGCCGTTGATGAAGGTGAGCACGTGCACGCTGATCTCGTGCTGCAGGAGGGCATCCACGCGGTCGCGCGGCACGCTGGTGGCCGTGGAAATAAGCAGTGATGGGCCGGAGACCATGAGGCCGGGCCCGGTATCGGCGCGCAGGCAGGTCTCGGCCGCCGCAAAGGCCGGCGCGCGTTGGGCATAACGCGCAAAGATGCGTTCTGCTTCGGCCTGCACGGCGCGCGCATCCAGCCGTTCCCCGCAGGTTTGCGAGCCCGGCGGGAAGGCCCCGAGCACGGTGTTGGCCAGCGCGAGCAGCTCCGGCTCGACCGCTCCGTATTGCAGCAGCGAGATGTAGCGGAAGGCGCTGGTGTTGCGACGCTGCAGCATGGTCAGCTGCTGGTCGAGTTCCATCCGTTTCTCGCCGAACACTTGTTCAAGCACCGGGTCTTCCACCGCGCGCAGGTCGATGGCATACAGCCGGCGCTTGGCGACGTCGGGACTGATCGGCAGCGGGCGGTACTGGAACTCGGGCGGCGAGCGGAATCGGCCAGCCTCGAATTGATCGTAGGCCTGCAGGCTGTTGATAGGCGAAACGCCAAGCAGGAAGTCGAAAGACGCACTGATGCGCGCCAGCGCCTGGTCTGCGCGCCTCGCTGCCTCCACGAAGCGGCGGCGCCCGAGCGACCGGTAATGGAGGGGACCGTTGGCGCGTTCGTGCCGATCCGCACTTGACGCCGACAACTCGACGAAATGCGCGGCCGCCTGCAGCAGTGCGTCATAGATGGCACTTTCGATGTGGTGGTACACCTGCGGGTAGACGCGCCGCCGGTCACCGGGGATGCGATGGATCTGCGGGATGCCCAAGCAGAGGACGGAAACCCCCTCGCGACCCCGAATGGCAGCGTCCACCGCGGGCGAAAGAAGCGCGCGTTCCTGAGCCTTGAAGGTGGGGCTGCGCAAATCGAGTTTTACTTCCGAGAGCGCCTTTTCCAGGGTGCGCGCGACCTTCATAGCCACGGCATCTTCGCTGGACCCCACCAGGAACTCGAAGGCCTCCAGCGCCGGGCTTTCCTCCCGTAGGCCGGCATCGCGCGGCAGGTCGTGCAGCACGATGACCAGGAACTTCGGATAGTCGCCCTGCAAATGGTCCAGCAGCCGGCCGAGCTCCGCGCCGGCGTCCGAATCGGCCTGCTCCCCGCCGTTTTCGGGCCAGACCAGGCTGGCCGCGCTGATCGACGCGACCCGCCGCGCCAGGCTGAAGGGCGCGTCGGGATGCCGGGCCAGCAGCAGGAAGGGCAGGGGACGGTCCACATGCACGCGCCCGCCTGCCGGCAGCTTGCGGCGGTAGGCATGCTCGCCGTCGAGGTCAGGCGCGGGTGCCTGTTGCGGTGTCGTCTCCGGGGTCATGCAGCGCCGGCCAGCAGCATGCGCGCCCGTGCCGCGACGTGGCTGATGAACGCACGCATCGCTGCCAGTTCGTCCAGGTGCGGCGTGCCGGCCCACTCATCCATGAAGAACTTCTTGAATTCCAGCGCGATGGCGCACCCGGTTTCCGGGTAGCGTTCGTGCACGAAGCGTGTCAATTCTCCCTTGCCCTGGAACGCCACGTTCTCGCGTACGTCCAGGCGGCGACCATTGAAATCGAACGAGCGCATGTCTTCGATCAGCGGGTCCAGCAGGAAGGACCAGCGTTCGCGCGGCATCGAGAACGTGCCGATGTTGATGTCGGGTGCTCGCTCCTGCGGCGTAGGCGCGGTTTCGGCGCCATCGCGCCGGTGGTTGTAGCTGTGCACGTCCAGCAGCACGAAACGTCCGTGCCGCGCGACGATGTTATCCAGCACGTCGGCCAGCATCCGGTAGAAGCTGCGGTGGTAGTCGTGCAGATGCCGCAGAAGGGTGTCGTCTGGAGCTACCTTCCAGACCTGCAGACCCCAGCATTGGGTGGGGTCCATGTAGACGGCCTGGTCAAGGCCGCGATTGAGGTCGGCCTCTAAGCGCGAGCGCAGCGCGATGACGTGGGTAGGTACATCAACGATTGCCTGGCCGGTATGCGGATCTTCCTCACGCAGGCGCTGGTCTTCGGGAAGCAGCATCCTCGCCAGGGTCGTGGCGGCGACGGCGTGGCCGTCATGGATCGCGGTGGCGACGATTGGATCGTCGCCCTGTTGGACGATCCACCATGCAGGGTTGGGGGGCGGATAGGTGTCTGGCATTGGCATACCTTCGCCGAATCGGTGTTGCCCTCGCGTGTAGGGCGAGGCCTGACGGATTGGCGCGTTCAACGCAGGTTATACGCGTCGGTCCCCAGACGAAGTGGCCCACCCAACAAGGCAAACCAAGGGGTCGGGGGTCATCAAATTTCCTTGGCCCCACGTGCAAAGGGGCCGGATGCGTTTAGACACGAATTGTCCCTGAAACCCTTTTTCCTGTTGCGCTGACACCCTGGAAAGTTTTTCCTGGCAGTGCATCCGTACTCGCCCGGGCTGCGTAGGTAGTGAGGTAATCGCCCAGTCGGGCACTCACCCACGCTTATACGGAGCTTCAACATGAAAACCACACTGCTTGCGCTTGGTCTGGCCATGGCCGTCACCGGCTTGTCTGCCTGTTCCATGGATACGATGAATACCCGCGATACTACGAGCGTCGGCGCCATGGCCGCTTCGGACAACCCCATGGTGGGCGGTGCTGAAATGCTGCGCAGCCGCGACATCATTGACAACGCGGTGAACTCCGCTGACCACACCACGCTGGTGGCCGCGGTCAAGGCGGCAGGGCTGGTGGACACCCTGAAAGGCGCGGGACCGTTCACTGTATTCGCGCCGACCAATGCGGCCTTCGGCAAGCTTCCCGCGGGCACCGTCGAGTCGCTGCTCAAGCCGGAAATGAAGGGCACCCTGACTTCGGTGCTGACCTATCACGTGGTCGCGGGCCGTCTGGACGGCCCGGCCATCGCCGCGCGCATCAAGGCTGGCGGCGGCAAGGCCACTCTCAAGACGGTGCAGGGCGAATCCCTGACTGCACGCATGAACGGCAGCGGCATCGTCCTGGTCGACAGCAAGGGCGGCTCGGCGAATGTCACCACTGCCAACGTGTACCAGAGCAATGGCGTGATCCACGTCATCGACTCGGTGCTGATGCCCTGATTCATCTGTTCATCCGCATGCGGGCGGATCGCATCCAGCAGAGGAGCGGCGAAAGCTGCTCCTCTGCTGCGTTATGTGTCGGGACAAAGGGAGAGTAGGGGATCGGGTTCTCTTATTTCCCTCCGTCTCACTTGTAGTTGGTCCAGCCGCACTTCATGCGTTGGAACCATGGCGATGCCACACGATGCCAGGACCGACCGCATCGTTGTAGAGGCGCGACACAACCCCGAGCAGCGCTGCCAGTGATGCCGCGGTCGTAGCCTGATGGCGTACCCGGGGGTCCCGGGCCGCTGCTCGCCTGGGGTCAGCCGCGCCTGCCTGCGCCCGCTGACAGCCCAGTACCGCAACCACAGCCACGCCGACAATCGGCCAGACTCCGGCGATTGGGAGCTGTTTTGGGTGACATCAAGCCCAGGTGCGACTTCACCAGTCTTCGCCGCCATAATGTGGTTCCGTTCACTGCAGAGGCGTCGATCATGTCCAGCCGCATCCTGTTGAGCCTGGCTGTCGCGTGCCTGCTG
>JBDSUI010000142.1:0-8927 GCA_039927795.1 Pseudoxanthomonas sp. | reverse complement strand
GGCGCGGTGGAACGCTCCGAACAGGCACGGGGCTTGTCTGCTTCCATCGACCGTTACGAAGGCAATGGCGGTCTTTCCGCAGGCGAGTCGCTATTGCTGCGCATCGGCCTGATCAAGGCCACGGTAGTGGACGAAACGCAGCAGGCTGAAGAGATCGCTGCCCTGGCGGAGCGCTACCGTGAACAGGCCGAGCAGCGCATGGACGCCTATGCGATCAAGCATGCTGCCGATGCGCGCTTCCAGGATTACAAATCGCGTGAGCGTGCAATCGTGGCCGAGGTCATGGCCATGACGGAGATTCCGGCTGGATTGACGCGCGATGAGTACCTGCGCCAGCGCCTGCAGAATGCGCGCGAGCTGGTTTACCACTGAGCTGCTGGTGTTTTCGGATTACCGCTGATCTGCAGCTGTGGCAGCAGATTGCCAGGGGTGCAGGGCGCGGTGGAACAGCGCCAGGTAAGCGCCGACCACCCATGCCGCCCCCGCCATCCAGCCCGCCAGGATGTCGGACGGGAAATGCACGCCCAGATACACGCGCGAATAGCCCACCGACAAGGTGAACACCGCCATCAGCAGCAGCATCGGCCAACGCCATCGCGTCGGCCATGCCAGCAGCACGGCCGTAACGGCCAGGGTCATCGAACCCATCGCATGCCCGCTTGGAAAACTGAAGCTGTCTTCGGGAGAAATGGATTCCCACAGGGTCGGCCGGTGGCGCTGGAAGAACTGCTTGGCACCAACATTCAGCATTGACGAACCCACAAACGCCACCGCAGCGAACGTCGCTTCGCGCCAGCGACGGATGACCAGCAGCGCCAGCACCAGCAGTACGTCGATAGCGACTACACCCTGGTAGCCGATTCTGGAGACCACTACGAAAAATCCATCCAGGCCGGGTCCAGCGAAGGCATGGGCGCGCAACAGGATGGGATCGTCAAACACGAACTGTTCCAGCTCATGCACTTCATCGGCCAGCTCGGCAAAGATCCCCAGCGGCAACAACATGCCCGCGAACAGCAGGGTGATGCGGCGGCCATTGCGCCTGAGCAGTCCGGCAATGGTGCGTAGACCCGAGCGAAAGCCGCCGGGCACGCGCTCAGCCGGCAGTTCTGGCATAGCGCTTTTCAACGTAGCCATCGATCAGGGCCACGAACTCGTGGGCAATGTTCTCACCACGCAGGGTCACCGCTTTTTCCCCGTCAATGAAGACCGGCGCGATCGGCGCCTCGCCCGTGCCGGGCAGCGAGATGCCGATGTTGGCGTGGCGCGACTCGCCCGGTCCGTTGACCACGCAGCCCATCACCGCCAGGGTCATGTTTTCGGCGCCCGGATGACTGACTTTCCATTCCGGCATCCTGGCCCGTACGTGGTTCTGGACCACGCCCGCCAGCTCCTGGAAGAACTCCGAAGTAGTGCGACCACAACCCGGGCAGGCGGTGACCATGGGCGTGAACGCACGCAGGCCGGTGGTCTGCAGCAGTTCCTGGGCGACGATCACTTCCTGGGTGCGTGACTGGCCGGGCTCAGGGGTCAGCGACATGCGGATGGTGTCGCCAATGCCCTCCTGCAGCAGCACCGCCAGTGCAGCGGCGGAGGCGACAATGCCCTTGCTGCCGATGCCCGCCTCGGTCAGCCCCAGGTGCAGGGCGAAATCAGAACGCTGTGCCAGGTCGCGATACACGGCGATCAGTTCCTGTACGCCGCTGACCTTGCAACTCAGCACGATGCGATCGCGTGGCAAACCGATCTCCACCGCGCGCTCGGCCGAATCCAGCGCCGAGCGGATCAGCGCCTCGCGCAGTACCAGGCTGGCTTCCCACGGCTCGGCACGCTGCGCGTTCTCGTCCATCAACTGCGCGGCCAGCGACTGGTCCAGCGAACCCCAGTTCACCCCGATACGCACGGGCTTGGCGTACTGGATGGCAAATTCGATCAGCTGCGCGAACTGGGTGTCCTTCTTGCGCCCGAAGCCGACGTTGCCGGGGTTGATGCGGTATTTGGCCAGGGCCTCGGCACAGGCCGGTTCGTTGCCCAGCAGCGTGTGGCCGTTGTAGTGGAAGTCACCGATCACCGGCACTTCGATGCCCATCATCCGCAGCTTCTCGACGATATGCGGCACGGCGGCCGCCGATTCGGGATTGTTGACCGTGATCCGCACCATTTCCGAACCTGCGCGCCACAATTCCGCGACCTGTTTGACCGTGCTGGCAATGTCCGCCGTATCGGTATTGGTCATGGACTGCACCACGACCGGATGGCCGCCGCCCACAATGACGCTGCCTATATGGACCGAGCGGTTGATGCGGCGCGGCGCGGCGCCTGCGGCCACGGGAGCTTTGCAGGGAATGTACAGATCGTTCATGGCCGCCATTTTAGACCGTTCCGCCGCGTCCTTCGCGCCCGGCCTTTCCGCGAGAGAAACGGCTGGGTTAGGGTAGCGGGATGAATCAGGACCCTGCCCGCGACATCCTCAGCCCCAGCCAGCTCAACACGCTGGCCCGTGACTTGCTGGAAAGCGCTTTCCCGCTGGTCTGGGTGGAAGCCGAACTGGGCAACGTGACCCGGCCTGCCTCCGGCCACCTGTATTTCACCCTTAAGGACACGCGGGCCCAGGTGAAGTGCGCCATGTTCAAGCCCAAGAGCAGCTGGCTGAAGTTTGTTCCGCGCGAGGGACTGCGGGTGCTCGGGCGCGGGCGCCTGACCCTGTACGAGGCACGCGGCGACTACCAGCTGGTCATGGACCATCTTGAGGAAGCCGGCGAAGGTGCGCTGCGCCGGGCCTTTGACGAGCTGAAGGCGCGCCTGGCGGCCGAAGGCCTGTTTGACGAAGCCCGCAAGCGTCCGCTGCCTGCGCATGTGCAGCGGTTGGCCGTGATCACCTCGCCCACGGGCGCGGCGGTGCGCGACGTGCTCAGCGTGCTGGCACGGCGTTTCCCTTTGCTGGAAGTCGATGTGCTGCCAGTGCAGGTGCAAGGTGAAACCGCTGCGGCCCAGATCACCACCATGCTCAAACGCGCGGCCGCGTCGGGCCGCTACGACGTGATCCTGCTGACCCGCGGTGGCGGGTCGCTGGAGGACCTGTGGGCGTTCAACGACGAGCACTTGGCCCGCGCCATCGCGGCCTCGCCAGTGCCGGTGGTGTCGGCGGTGGGTCATGAAACCGACTTCAGCCTGGCCGATTTCGCCGCCGACCTGCGCGCGCCTACGCCTTCGGTGGCCGCTGAGCTGCTGGTTCCGCACCGCAGCGAGCTGCTTACGCGCCTGCAGGGCCTGCAGCGGCGCATGACGGCGCTGCAGGCCCAGTCACTGCGGCAGTCGATGCAACGCGCCGACCGCGCCGTGCTACGCCTGCAGGCCATGCGCCCGCAGGCTCGACTGCAGATGCTGCAGCGTCGCCAGCAGGATGCGCGTCGGCGACTGGAGTCGGCCTGGCGCGAGCAGCTTGAAAGACGCCATGCCAGCCTGCGGCATGCCGCTGCGGTACTGCGTGCCACTCAGCCCAGCAGGCGACTGGCCTTGCTGAAGGACAAGCTGCAAGCGCTGGGCCCGCGCCAGCAGGCCGCCATTGCCCGCGAGCTGCAACGTGACACATTGAAACTGCGCGGACTGGCGCGCTCCTTGGAGGCGATCAGCCCACTGGCCACGGTGGCACGCGGATACGCGCTGGTCACGCACGAAGATGGCAGCCTGGTGCGTTCGGTCACCCAGGTGGAGTCAGGCGATCTGGTTCAGGCAAGAGTGAGCGACGGCGAGCTGAAGCTGCGGGTAATTTGACCACTCAGCCGTGGCAAGAATCGCCAATGCCGCGCGCGCTTGAAGCTGCAAGCGAGCCTCTGAACAATCGATAGCGAATAGCGAACAGCGAAGATCCCGTTCGTGGCTAGCCTGTTGAACCACGCTTTTCATGGGGAAATCGAACTTTCGCATGCCTGCACGCGTGGCCAGAGCCTGCTACTACAGGCTCACCACCACCAGCATCGCGTTAGTGAGACCTTCCCTGGCGTCCCTGCGCGATCCCGACCCGCGTCCCTGCCGCGCCATTATTTTTAGAACTGCGTCCAACCCCATTTTCGGGGCAGGCGCGTTTGAAGCTCCCGACCACCACGGGAGATCCACCATGCAACATTGCCTGCCCCGCACGACCTTGTTCACCGCCAGCCTGATTGCCATCACCGCATTGGCTGGCTGCAAATCCAGTCCCCAGAACGCGATGGACGCACCTGCGGCCGACGCCGTGACGCAGGAATCGGCGGCGCTGGTCGGCCACATCGAAGTCAGTGGCAGCCCCCTGCAGCGCGCACAGAAGCAGCAAAGCGAGCTGTCGCTGTCCGCCTCCCGGTCGGCAATCGCCCACCCGTCGTCACCACCAATCCCCGCTCCCGCAGCCTATGCAGCGCAGCCCTCTGCGAATAGCGCGCGGATTGCCGTACCCCAGGCGCAGGCTGATATCGCCAACACCGAAAAATACGCCGAACGCACCGACAACCCCGTGCATCGCACCAGCGAGCAGCCGGTTTCCACCTTCTCCATTGATGTGGATACCGGCAGTTACAGCAACGTGCGGCGCATGTTGCGGCAGGGCGTGCGCCCACCGGCCGACTCAGTGCGCGCCGAGGAATTCATCAACTACTTCAACTACCAGCACCCGGCGCCGACCAGTCGCACCGTGCCCTTCCGGGTCACTACCGAGCTTGCAGCCGCCCCATGGAATACGCAGCGCCAGCTGCTGATGATCGGCATCAAGGGCTACGACGTACCCAAGGCGACGCTGCCCGCACAGAATCTGGTGTTCCTGCTGGACACTTCGGGCTCCATGGAGTCACCAGACAAATTGCCATTGCTGAAACAGGCGTTTGCGATGCTGGTGCCGCAATTGCGCGCCCAGGACCGCGTGTCGATCGTGGTCTATGCCGGTTCGGCCGGCTTGGTGCTGCCGCCGACGCCCGGCGATCGCCATGAGCGGATTCTGGCGGCCTTGGAGCAGCTGCAGGCAGGCGGCAGTACCAACGGCGGCGATGGCATCCAGCTTGCGTATGCAATGGCAAAGCAGTCGTACGTCGAAGGTGGTGTCAACCGCGTGATCCTGGCCACCGATGGTGATTTCAATGTCGGCACGGTCAGCCAGGAAGCGCTGGAAACACTGGTCGGCGACCAGCGCAAATCGGGCATCGCGCTGACCACGCTGGGCTTCGGCCAGGGCAACTACAACGATGCAATGGCCGAGCGTCTGGCCGACGTGGGCGACGGCAACCATGCCTACATCGACACGCCACAGGAAGCGCGCAAGGTGCTGGTGGACGAAATGCAGAGCACCTTGTTGACCATCGCACGCGACGTGAAGATCCAGATCGAGTTCAACCCGGCGCTGGTGTCCGAGTACCGTTTGATAGGCTACGAAAATCGCCTGCTCAAGCGCGAGGATTTCGCCAACGACAGGGTCGATGCGGGCGATATCGGCGCCGGTCACGAAGTGACGGCCCTGTACGAGATCACCCCAGCGGGTGCGGGCCACGATCGCATTCCCGCACTGCGATATGGAAGCAGCACGACCGCAACGGCAAGCATCGGCGGCGAGCTCGCCCACCTGCGGATGCGCTACAAGCTGCCGGGTGCAGATGCCAGCCGGCTCATCGAGACACCGATCCTGCCGTCTTCGCTGACCCGCAAACCCAGCCAGTCCTTGCGTTTCGTCAGCGCGGTGGCGGCTTACGCGGACCTGTTACGCGGCGGCACGCATGTCGATGCCTGGAGCTGGAACGACGTCGCCAACGCCGCGCGCGATGCCCAGGGCGACGACCGCTTCGGGCTGCGCAAGGAGTTTGTCGACCTGGTAACCCAAGCGCGCGTGTTGGTGGGGACGCCGGATCGTGTTCCGGCCATCGCCGGAGAGTAATTCGCGCGCCAGGCCGCACGCGCGCGCGCGCGGCCTGGGCTCAGACCGGTTCTGGCAGGTTGCCCAGCGCCGCTGCCGGGCGACCCAGCAGATAGCCCTGGCCGTGCGTGCAGCCCAAGCCGACCAATGCCTCGACCTGCGCCACGGTTTCCACGCCCTCGGCAATGGTCTGAATTCCAAGGGTGCCGGCCAGCGCCAGGATTGCGCGGACCAGGGCCAGGCTTTCCGGCCGGCCCTCACCACCGATGCCGGCAATGAAGCTGCGATCGATCTTCAGCACCGAGATCGGGAAGCGGTGCAGGTAGGACAAGGCCGAGAATCCGGTACCGAAATCGTCCAGCTGGGCCAGGATGCCGTGCTGGCGCAGCGTGCTGAGGGTGCGCAAGGTCCGCGGGGCGTCGTCCAGCAGCGCCACCTCGGTGATTTCAACACGCAGGCGCGAGGGATCAGCGCCGACCGCATCGAACATGGCGAGCAGGCGGTCGGCGAAATCAGGCGCGCGGAAATGACGCGGCGACACATTAACGGAGATATAGCCTTCGCCACCGCGCGCAAGCTGGCCGACCACCTGTTCGTACAGCAGCCAGTCCACCTGCTCGATCAGGCCGCTGTCCTCACCCAGGCTGATGAACTCTGCTGGCAACAGCAGGCCGCGGCGCTCGTGCTGCCAGCGCAGCAGCGCTTCGTGGCCGATAATCGCGCCATCCTCCAGTCGGCAGATGGGCTGGTAGAACGGCAGGAAATCGTGGTTGTTGATGGCGCGGCGCAGGTCGGCCTCCAGGTCCAGGCTCTGCATCGCCTGCTCGCGCATGGCTTCATCAAAAACCGCATAACGGTCGCGCCCCTGGGCCTTGGCGCGGTACATCGCCGCATCCGCGTCGCGCAGCAGTTCCTCGCCATTGCGATAGCGCGGATGCCAGGAAGCAATGCCAAGGCTGGCCGACGGAAACAGTTCGCGCCCTGCCACCCACATCGGCCGGCCCAGTCCGGTCAGGATGCGCTGCGACAGCTCACGGGCACTGTCGAGGCCGTCGGCGCATTCGATCAGGATGGCAAACTCGTCCCCGCCCAGCCGCGAGACCACATCGTGGCCGCGCACCGTTGTCGTGAGGCGACGCGATACTTCCACCAGCAACTCGTCACCGGCCGCGTGGCCAATGCTGTCGTTGACCAGCTTGAAGCGGTCCAGGTCAAGGAACAGCACCGCGAATTCCTGGCCGTCACCGTGTCGTGCACGTTCGATTGCCGCCGCCAGCCGCTCCAGCAGGTGCGGGCGATTGGGCAACCCGGTCAGGCCATCGTGGGTGGCCTGATGGGTGAGCCGCTGTTCGGCGCGCAGACGCTCACCCATTTGCGCGATCAGCTTGGTGTTGGTTTCGGCCAGTTCATGGGTACGCGCATCCACCCGCAGTTCCAGCTCCGCATGGGCCGCGCGAAGATGCTCCTGCGCACGCTGGCGGGCCAGGCCGTTGCCTATGTTATGGGCCACAAAGGTAAGCAGGTTCTGGTCGTGCGGACTGAAGCTGACGTCCGGCGAGTAACTCTGTACCGCCAGTACACCCACCACTTCCTCGTCACGGTACAACGGCACGCCCAGCCAGCTGTAGGCGTGTGGGCCGTTCTCGTGGACCCTGCCCTGCATTCCCAGCTCGTCCAGCTTGACCCGATCTGCCAGCAAGGGCTGCCGGGCGGAGAGCACGTATTCGGTCAGTCCGTCGGTCAGTTTGCGCGACAGCCGGATCGGGTCACGTTCGTCGATCGAGTACGGGAAATCCAGCGACTCGCCGTCATCCGAAAGCAGGGCGATGTAGAAATTGCGCGCGTAGATAAGTTCGTCAACAACCGCGTGCACGTCTCCATAGAATCGCCCCAGGCTTTCGGACGTGATGGCCAGTTCGGCGATGCGGAACAGTGCGCGCTGCAGTTTCTCGGCACGCTTGCGCTCCAGGATCTCGCCCTGCAGATTGCGGTTGGCGCGCTGCAGCTCACGGGTGCGCTCTTCGATGCGGCGCTCCAGTTCGTCATGCGCGTGCTTGCGATCCAGCGCGGTCAGGATGTGCTGGGCGACGTAGCCCAGCAGCGCGCGATCCTCGTCGGCATAGCTACCCGGCGTGTTGTAGTTCTGCACCACGATGGCCCCACAGATCCGGTCTTCGCGCCGCATGGGTACGCCCATCCAGTCCAGACTGTCCGGACCGTGCGAGAAGTCGGGAATCACGCCCAGTTTCTGCCGGACCATGGCGGAAGGGCCGCGGATTGCATTGCCATGGCGCAACAGCGCGAAGGTCATGCTGTTGGGCATCTCCTCCTCGGTGAATTCCTTGTCCGGCTCCGCGATAAATGTGTCTTTCTGATCAACAAAATGCAGGAATCGCACGCTGTGGCGCTGCTCGTCGTACAGCACCATGTAGCAATTGTCAGCCGACATCAGCGAACCGACCACCAAGTGGATGCGGCGCAGCATTTCCGGCATTTCCAGGCCAGCACTGGCCAGGTCGGCAATTTCGTACAGCGCCTGCTGCAGGCGTTTGGATTTTTCCAGCGACACGATGCGTGCCTGCGCGCGCGACGCATCCAGGGTGGTCGCCACCAGGGTTCGCGCCAGGGCCAGCCACGAACCGGACTCGGCCCGGCCCATCGCCAGCGGCAGGGACGCAGCCACGGCAATGCGCGCGTTGCCGTCGTGGCTTTCCCAGGCGTCGACCAGCAAGCTGCCTTCGGCGCAGGCGGCATCGGCATCGGACAGCGCCAACTCGGCCTGCCCGCACAGCGCTGCGCTGGCCCCCGGGGTCAGCGTGCTGCCACTTCCCAGCCCCCAGTCACGCCAGCTGATGGCTACCTGCGCGCCTTCGGGCAACAGGCCGCGCAAGGTCAGGGCGACACGCTCTGTCGGCGACATCGGTCCATTCGCGACAGCCAGCTCCGCAGGCATGCTGGGGTCCGGATGGACGACTTCCGCAGCTTCAGTGTCAGGCAGGTGCACGGATTCCCCAGGTGGAATGATGCCAAGTTGAATGATGAAGGCGACGCCACC
>JBDSUI010000141.1:0-7263 GCA_039927795.1 Pseudoxanthomonas sp. | reverse complement strand
GCGGGCCTGCGGTCGCAGGCGGCAGCGCCATCATGTTCGCGATGCCATTGCCGGCATGACCCGCTTCAGTCCGCGCTGAGCATGACGCTGCAGCACGCACACATTCCAGAGCGTTCAGCCTGTTTCTCCCGGAGCGCGCGACCGTGGCGAGCCTGTCGAAAGAAACCGACCGTCGTGAGACTGGAGTAGATCCCGTCGCTGCCCGGCCTGTCGAAACAGGTTTTTCGAGGGATAATCACCGCCGCACGAGCCGCAACGCATCGCCCGGCGCCGGGTTGGACAGGCTCACCATCAACGGGATTATCTATTCAATGGCCGAAACGTCCACGCCAGCCCTTCCGTCCTGCGTTATCAACTGCGTCGTCTACGACAAGGACGGCCAGCGCCACGACATCACCCTTGATGCTATCAGTGACGTGCTGGCGAAGGATGACGGCAGTTTCGTGTGGGTGGGCCTGTACGAACCTGCCGACGAGATCCTGGAGAAGCTGCAGGAGGAATTCGGACTGCATGACCTGGCGGTGGAAGATGCGCAGAACGCGCACCAGCGGCCAAAAGTGGAGGCCTATGGCAACTCCATGTTCGTGGTCACCCATACCGCGCAAGTGGTGGACGAGAAGATTGTCTATGGCGAAACCCATTTGTTCGTGGGGCCGCATTACCTGGTCACCGTGCGCCACGGCGCCTCACTGTCGTATGCCACGGTGCGTGAGCGCGTGGAGCGCGAACGGGAACTGTTGGTGCTGGGGCCTTCGTACGGGCTGTATGCGGTGCTCGACTTCATTGTCGACAACTATCGCCCGATCATCGATGAGTTCCGCGATACCGCCGACTCGCTGGAGCAGGCAATCTTTGCTGATACCTATAGTCGCGACACCGTGGTGCGGCTATACGAACTGAAGCGCGAATTGAGCAAAATGCGGCTGGCGGTTGGCCCGCTGCAGGATGTGCTGTCCCAGCTCAGCCGCACCCAGAGTGCGCTGGTGCCTGAAGAAGTCAGGTTGTACTTCCGCGATGTGCATGACCATGCCCTGCGCGTCAATGAGTCGCTGGATACGCTGCGCGAAATGCTGACCACGGCGTTGAGCGTGAACCTTTCACTGGTCACCCTGAACCAAGGCGAGGTGGTGAAGAGCCTGGGCGCGTGGGCTGCCTTGCTGGCCGCGCCTACCTTGATCGCCAGCTGGTACGGAATGAACTTCCACCACATGCCGGAGTTGGACCAGGCTTACGCCTATCCGGTGCTGATGGGCTGCGTGGCAGTGGTTTGCGGCGTGCTGTACGCCATGTTCAAGCGGGCGAAGTGGCTTTGATTTTCCTGCCATGCCTGCGTGGGTTGGTGATCCGGAGTTGCCGGGATGCCACTGCCTATCGGGCGGCATGCGTGGCAATGCTGCCCCGGGCATGCCAAGCGCAGCACACATTCCGCTTCGGACAGTAAGACCAAAGTAGAAGTCTGAAACGGCAGTTTCACGTTGACCCTTTCGCCGCATGGGAGGACGCTAGCCCCAGGTTTACCGGAGGGGTGCGCATGACGAGTTTCTCGAAGTTGGCATGGGCTGCACTTGCGGTACTGGGTGCGTTCTGTCTGGGCACGATTGCATTGCGTCGCGGCGAACAGATCAATGCGCTGTGGATTGTGGTAGCTGCCGTGTCCATCTATCTGGTGGCGTACCGCTATTACAGCCTGTTCATTGCCGAGAAGGTGATGGGCCTGGACCCGACCCGGGCCACGCCTGCGGTGTTGCGCAATGACGGCCTGGACTTCGTTCCCACCAACAAGCACGTGCTGTTCGGCCATCACTTCGCCGCCATCGCCGGCGCTGGTCCGCTGGTGGGGCCGGTATTGGCCGCGCAGATGGGTTACCTGCCCGGACTGCTGTGGCTGATCACCGGCGTGGTCCTGGCCGGCGCGGTGCAGGACTTCATGGTGCTCTTCATCTCCAGCCGACGCGATGCACGCTCGCTGGGAGACCTGGTGCGTGAGGAAATGGGCAGGGTTCCCGGAACCATCGCCTTGTTCGGCGCCTTCCTGATCATGATCATCATCCTGGCGGTGCTGGCAATGATCGTGGTCAAAGCCCTGGCCGAAAGCCCTTGGGGCATGTTCACCGTGATGGCCACTATCCCCATCGCCGTGCTGATGGGCGTGTACATGCGCTATATCCGCCCGGGCAAGATCGGTGAGATCTCCATCGTCGGCATTGTGCTGCTGCTTCTGTCCATCTGGCTGGGTGGCAAGGTGGGCGCGCATCCCACCTGGGGTCCGGCCTTCACTTTCACCGGCACCCAGATCACCTGGATGCTGATCGGCTACGGTTTCGTGGCGGCGGTGCTGCCGGTGTGGCTGATCCTGGCACCACGCGACTATCTGTCCACTTTCCTCAAGATCGGCACCATTGTCGCGCTGGCGATCGGTATCGTGATCGTGATGCCGGAACTGAAGATGCCGGCGCTGACCCAGTTCACCGATGGCACCGGGCCGGTCTGGAAAGGCGGGTTGTTCCCGTTCCTGTTCATCACCATTGCCTGCGGTGCGGTTTCCGGCTTCCATGCGCTGATTGCGTCGGGCACCACGCCCAAGCTGCTGGCCAGCGAGGGCCATATCCGCTACATCGGCTATGGGGGCATGTTGATGGAATCGTTCGTCGCGATCATGGCGCTGGTGGCGGCCTCAGTGATCGAACCAGGCATCTATTTCGCCATGAACAGCCCGGCCGCCGTGATCGGAACCGATGCGATTTCAGCCGCCGCCAAGATCAGCGAATGGGGCTTCACCATCACCCCCGACATGCTGACCGCCACGGCGACCGACATTGGCGAGAAGACCATCCTCTCCCGTGCCGGTGGCGCACCAACGCTGGCCGTGGGCATCGCCCATATTCTGCACAACGTCATGCCCAGCGCCAATTCCATGGCCTTCTGGTACCACTTTGCGATCCTGTTCGAGGCCTTGTTCATCCTCACCGCCGTGGACGCCGGCACGCGCGCCGGACGCTTCATGCTGCAGGACCTGCTGGGCACGTTTGCACCGGCGTTGCGGCGCACCGAGTCGTGGGGCGCCAATCTAATCGCCACCGCCGGTTGCGTGGCCTTGTGGGGCTACTTCCTGTACCAGGGCGTGGTCGATCCGCTGGGCGGCATCAATACCCTGTGGCCGCTGTTCGGCATCGCCAACCAGATGCTGGCCGGTATCGCACTGATGCTGTGCACGGTGGTGCTGTTCAAGATGAAGCGCGACCGCTATGCCTGGGTCACCATCCTGCCAGCAACCTGGCTGTTGATCTGCACAGTAAGTGCCGGCTTCATCAAGATCTTCGACTCCAACCCGGCCGTCGGTTTCATGGCCCAGGCAGCGAAATACCGCACCGGCATCAATGCGGGAGCGTTGGTGGCGCCGGCCAAGAGCATGGAGCAGATGGAGCGCATCGCCACCAACAGCTATGTCAACACCGGGCTGACCGCACTGTTCCTGTTCGTGGTCTTCAGCGTGCTGTTCTATGCCATAGGCGCGGTCCGCAAGGCGCGTGCCAACCCGCAGCGCAGCGACCGCGAGACGCCATACGTCAAGGTCGATCCGGCGATGCTGGCCGGGCTGTGAAGGAGTTGAACTGATGGGAACCGAGCTTGTTCCGGTTGGCCAGTACCAGGCACATCGCCGTGTCTGGCGGCGCCTGGTGCAGACCGCGCGGCTGTGCTGCGGCGTGCCCGACTACGACAACTATGTAAGACACGTGCTGGAAAAACATCCGGACCGTGAGCCCATGGACTACAAGACCTTTTTCCGCGAACGCCAGCAAGCGCGCTTCGGCGGCGGTAACGGGTTTCGCTGCTGCTGAAGATAGGCAGCTCAGCCGGCAGGTGGGGCCGCGCGGCAATGCGGGAGCCTGCTTTTCCCCACGGAGGCGTTGCCGCCGGGCGGCTGCATGCCGGTTCTGTTGCACGGTTCCCGATCGGCTAACGAAATCCAAACATCAGCGGCGCGGGGCCGATGCTAGGATCAGATCGTCGCGCAGGGGCACTACATGCGACTTCAGCAACGCAGCCGGAAAGGACACCGCAATGCGCAAGCTAGCCCACGCCCTGGCGACACTCGCAACTTCCCTGTTGATGGTTTCATGCGCCGCCGACCCGGTGGGTGCAAAGGAGCAAACCAGCATGTCCGCAGTAATCAACGCACCCTCCACGATGCCTTTCCACGGCCCTGCGGTGGTGCCCCTGGCCCAGGCGGTGGCCGAAGGAGATGCCGCGCGAATCCGTATGCTCGCACCGGCCGCGGATCTGTCGGCACAGGGCGATGATCAGGTCACCCTGCTCGAGTGGGCGATCTGGAACCAGAAGCCGGCCGCGCTGTCGGCGCTGCTTGAAGCCGGTGCGAACGCCGCCCAGCCCGGCATGGACAGCGAGACCGTGGCGCACATGGCGGCCATGGCCGATGACCCGCATTACCTCCAGCTGCTGGTCACTCATGGCGCGCCTGTGGACGTGGTCAGCGCACGCGCCGGCTGGACGCCGATCTTCCGCGCGGTGCAAAGTCGCCGCGATGCCCAATTCGATCTGCTGGTGACGGCAGGTGCCGACCTGCGCCGCACCGATTCCATGGGCAGTTCACTGCTGCATGTGGCCGCACAGGTCAACGACGCCGGACGCGTGCTGCAGCTGCTCGAACTGGGCCTGGATCCCAACGCTACCGACCGAAATGGCAACACCTTTCAGCCCGCCTTGTTCTCTGGCTCCGATGCCCGTCTGAACCCGCAAGGCAGGCAATCGCGACAGAAGGTGCGCGACTGGCTGGCGGCCAAAGGCATTGCCACGCAATAAGCAACCCGAAGGCGTTACGCCGTCAGGCATCGCCACCAACGTGCATCAAGAAACGCACACGCAAAGGAATCGCGTATGGATAATTCAACAGGAAGAGCCACGGGCGAGGGCTTCGCAGCCGAGGTGGCGGGGCAGCAACCGCATGCGGTTGATCGCGAGTTGTCCACGCTGATCCAGGACAACTATGCCGTCACCGATGCGCGCCGTGGGTTGTCATCGTTCGCGCCGGTGCTGCCGGGCAGCTGGCAACGCATGGATGAACCTGCGTTGCGTGCGGCAGGCATTGACCCCGGCCTTTTGCACGACAGCAAGAGCGGCTTCGACGCCTCGTTGTATCGTGATGCCACAGGCGCGGTGGTGGTGGCCTATGCAGGCAGCGATGAACTCAAGGACTGGAAACACAATCTGCGCCAGGGCCTGGGGTTGCAGGACGCCCAGTACGACCAGGCCATCGCGCTGGCGCAGCAGGCAAAACAGGTCTTTGGCAACGAGGTCGTCCTGACCGGGCAGTCACTGGGTGGTGGACTGGCAGCAGCGGCCAGCATGGTCACCGAAGTGCCTGCAGTGACCTTCAACGCCGCTGGTGTGCATGACAGGACCCTGGAACGTTACGGCTTTGACGCCGACGTGCTCAAGCGCGAGGCCGACCAGGGCCTGATCCGCACTTACCACGTGAAGAACGAACTTCTGACCCACCTGCAGGAAGACAGCATCCCCTTGAAATGGGCGATGCCCGATGCGGCAGGACACAAAATCGAACTGCCCGATCCCGATCCACTCACCTTCTTCGAGCGCCTGGTGCCCGGCAAGATGTTCAAACACCGCCTCGACCTGCACTTCATCGACGCGGTGATGGAAGCACAGGACCTTTCACAGTTGAAGGTGCGCGAGCGCAGCCCGGGTGCCGGACCCGACACCATCGGCGACGCCGGCAGCACCTCCAACCAGTTGCTCAGGAATGCCGTCGACGGCCTGTCCGGGCAACGCCAGCAGCTGGGCCTTGAAGGGGACGAACGCTTCTTCAACGTGGCCGCGAATGTCGCGCTGCGTGCGCGCTCGGACGGCATGCAAAGGATTGATCACCTGCTACCGTCCAGTCGCGGCGACGGCCTGTTCTTGGTGCAGGGATCCATGCACGATCCCGCCCATCTGCGCAGCCATGTCGCGCTGGCCGGCCCAGGTCAGGTGCCGGCCCAGGTCAGCGCCATGCGCCTGCGCGAACACGACTTGCACGCACCACAGCTCCAGGGACCCGAGCACGAGGCCCGGCAACAACGCGCCAGCCCGCTGTAGTAACGCGGAACCTCAAAGCTGGCCCGCGGGTGCTGTTTCCATGCCGGATTGATTGCGGCCACCCAGCGCACCGAACAAAAAAGGGCGGAGCCTTGTGCTTCGCCGTTCCTGTTGCTGACCGGCGAATGTGGATCAGTCCGTGATCAGTGGGCGATCAGTGGGCGATCAGCCCGCCATGCTGCGCAGGACCACGCCGGTGAGATAGGCGCCGTAGGTTCCCAAGGCATAACCCAGGACCGACAGCAACACGCCGACCGGCGCCAGCGACGGATGGAACGCGCTGGCCACGACCGGCGCCGAAGCGGCGCCACCGATGTTGGACTGGGACCCTACTGCCATGAAAAACAAGGGAGCCCGGATAATCTTGGCGACCAGTAGCATCAGGCCGGCGTGGACGCTGATCCAGATCAGGCCCAGCAACAGCAGCAATGGCTTGTCGACGAGGGTTTTCAGGTCCATCTGCATGCCGATGGTGGCGATAAGCACGTACAGCAGCACCGAACCAATTCTGGAAGCACCTGCGCCCTCGAGCTGGCGCGCGCGGGTCAGGCTGAGCAGCATGCCGACGGTGGTGGCGAAGATCACGATCCAGAAGAAACGCGAGTCCAGGCTGTAGTCCTGCAATCGCCATGAGGCCGGCATGGACTTGATCCAGGCCACCAGCGGATCGGCCAGGAAATGCGCAAGGCCGGTCACACCCACGCCGACGGCGAAAATCAGCATCAGATCAGTAGTCGAAGCCACGCGCGCATGCTGGCTCTGGTAGCTGGCCATGCGCCGCTTCAGGTCTTCAATGGCGCTGGTGTCCGCGCGCAACCAGCGGTCTATGGCCTCGGTACGCGAGGCCATGAACAGCAGCGTCGCCATCCACAGGTAGGCGACGATGACATCGACTGCGGCGAACTGCCCGAACAGCGTGGCGTCGACCTCGAACACCTCCTTCATGGCCGCCTGGTTGGCACCACCGCCAATCCAGCTGCCGGCGATGGTGGTCATACCACGCCAGGTTTCGCCGGCGACGGTTTCAGGATGGATTACGCCCATCGCCGCGAACGCCACCACCGCGCCCAGCATCACCCCAATCGTACCGGTGACGAACATCACCAGCGCTTTCGGACCCAGGCGCAGGATCGCGGGAATATCCATGGC
>JBDSUI010000140.1:0-3579 GCA_039927795.1 Pseudoxanthomonas sp. | reverse complement strand
CGAACACCAGCAAGGCGCGTCGCGCGGTGCGACCCGACGAGGCCGTATCGCTAGCAGTCGTCACCCCGATGATCACCAGCGCCAGCACCAGTGGCACCACGGTCATCTGCAGCGCGTTGAGCCAGAGTTTGCCGACCGGTTGCACCCATGCGGCGACCTTCGCGGCCAGCACCGGATCGGACCAGGCAAGCGACAATCCAATGCCGGCGCCCGAGGCGAGTGCCAGCAGTACCCGGGTGGTCGGCTTCATGGTCCGGTTACCAGCGCAGGCAGTTGCCACTCACGCTGCAGGCTGCGGTACGTATCACGTGGCAGCAGTACAAACACCGGATGTGCATCGGCGCGCAGCCAGCCCAGCAGGCGTGCCATGGTCTGGTCCGCCATTGCAGTACAGCCGGCCGTGGCTTGGCCAGGCTGCTTCCACAGGTGCGCGAAGATGCAGCTACCGGCGCCTGCTTGTGCAGCCGCATTGTGTTCAATGACAAAACCCAGTCGGTAGCGCTGATCTCCCGCGTTGTGCAGGTCCAGGCGCATGGGCTCGGTCGATCCGGCCACCGCTGCGGCTCCGACTTCATCGGCGTCGACAATGCGGTTGTAAAGCGGCGAGGTGCTGACGTCCATGCAGAAATCCGACTGCTGCATGGGTTGATAGGGCAGGGCGCTGCTGCTGGTGTCCGCATAGCCGAACGCGCTGCCGATGGCGAAGACCCCGGCCGGGCTGCGGCCATCGCCTTCGCGCTTGTCCGGGCCGGCAGTGGAAATCCGGGTGTGCAGTCCCGCGCCCCACGCCGAGCCGTTGCGCCCTACGGTCACCGGCTCCTGCTTGCCGGTTTCGCGCCAGCCGGCGCCGGTGCGCTCGTAGGTACGCAGGACACCATGGTCGGCATTCCAGTCGTCGGTCACCACCAGTACCAGTTGCCGCGCATTGCTCCACGGCTGCTGCGGGCGCGTCGGGGTTGTGTGCGAGCAGGCGCTGGCCACTACGCAGATCAATGCGGCCAGCAACCAGAACCCGTGGCCCAGGCGGACGGTGTGCAGCGGCGTGCGGGAAACAGTGGTCTTCATGGCTTCAGTACCGGCTGGATGCGTTCCAGGTTCTCCTGGAGTACGGCGTAACGTTTCTTGCTGCCTTCGCAGAGCATCACGAAGATTCCGTCCAGCAGATGCTGCAAGGCGGAGTGGTAAAGCAGGGGTTCGATGTGCGGGCGTTCGTCATGTGCTGATACCAGCAGCGCCAGGTCCGCATGTGCACGCAGGGCATTGGAGGTATGACGGGTTACGGTGATGACTGTGCCCCCGGTCTTGCGGAACAGCAGGCAGAGCTGCGAAAGCGCGTTCTGCTTGCCGTCCTCGCAGAATACCAGCAGCACGTCGCCGGGGCTGGCGGCCGACACGCTGTTGGTCATGTGCGCGGTATCGAAATTGTGGATGGTCAGTATGCCAAGCAAGGACAGCCTCCAGGCAAACGCGCGCGCATGGATGTCGTCCTCGCCCAGGCCGATGATAAAGACCTTGCCGGCGTTGCCGACTGCGTCGGTCACCGCATGCACGGCCTCGGGCGGGTTGATGAGCCGTGTTTCCTCTTCCGCCTCGGACTTGCTGCGCCACAGCTGGCTGCCGCTGGCGTCTTCGATCGCCGCCTGCTTCACGACCGTGGTGCTGCCCTCGTCGGCGCGGGCCACGGCTTCGCCAATCGAGTATTTCAGGTCCGGATAACCCTTGAATCCCAGCTTCTGGCTGAACTTGACCACGCTGGACTGGCTGATCCGCAATGCCGTGGCCAGCTGCTGCGAGGAATAGTCGCGCAGCAGTTGCGCGTTCTCCAGGATGAAATCGGCGATGCGACGCTCGATCGCCGACATCTGGTCGCGCTCGGCGCGGATCTTGATCAGCGGTGACATATCAGGCGATCGGCTCCAGGCCACGGATCTCGCGAATGCCCAGACCGGGCGCATCGGTGACGGTGATCTCCGATTCGTTGAAGATCACTCCGCCTTCCACTGGATTGAACTGGCACAGGGACGGTCCGTCCAGGTCGATCTTGGTAATGACTTGGGCTTTGGCCACCGCCACGTGCACGGCGGCGGCCACGCTGATGCTGGATTCCAGCATGCATCCCATCATGCATTCAATGCCATGCATGGCGGCAATGTCGGCGATGCGGATGGCATTGGAGATGCCGCCGGTTTTCATCAGCTTTATATTGATGATGTCGGCGGCGCGCATGCGAATGAGCTCAACCACTTCCATGGGGCCAAACACGCTTTCGTCGGCCATGATCGGCGTGTGTACGCGCTCGGTAACGTAACGCATGCCTTCCAGGTCGTAGGCCTTGACCGGCTGTTCCACCAGCTCCAGGCGCACGCCGGCGTCTTCAAGCGTCTGCAGCGCGTAGACCGCTTGCTTGGGGGTCCAGCCCTGGTTGGCATCAAGGCGCAACAGGGCCCGGTCTTCCACTGCGGCATAGATGGCCTTCACCCGCTCGATGTCCACGCCAATGTCTTTGCCCACCTTGATCTTCAGCGACTCGAAGCCGCGCTCCACCGCAGCCATGGAATCAGCCACCATCTTGTCGATGTAGTCCACGCTGATGGTGATGTCGGTGGTGATGACCGGGTCACCGCCACCCAGCAGCTTGTACAGTGGCGCGTTGTAGAGCTGGCCGAACAGGTCGTAGATGGCAATCTCCACGGCGGCCTTGGCACTGGTGTTCTTTTCCATCGCGCCCTGTATCAACTGGGTCAGGCGATTGAGATTGGCTACGTCCTCGCCGATCAGTCGCGGGGAAATGTAATGTCGAATGGCATCCACGATCGAGCCATGCGTGTCGCCGGTGATCACCGCAGTCGCAGCGGCTTCGCCATAGCCGATGTTACCGCTGTCGGTATGCACCATGATCACGATGTCTTCCACGCGCTCCACTGTGCGCAACGCGGTCTTGAACGGTGTTGTCAGCGGAACTCGCAGCATGCCGAAAGTGATGTCGGTTATTTTCATTGAGGTCGGTTCTTGGTAGGTGCGGTGTCAGGGACGGATGCGGACAATGCTGGTGATGCGGTCCACGTAGGAATCGGTGGGGTTGAACTGTAGCGGCAGCAGCGGGGTCACCGAGACTGCGTTGAGGTGCATGGACTGCAACTTTCCATCGGCCCCGAGAAAGCTGCCACCATTGGTGTCGTGGATCACGTAAGGCGCGCCGTCGATGCGGCCGATCATCATCATCACGTGACCGGGGATATAGATCAGGTCGCCAATCTGCAACGCGTCCACCGCCGCCTGGCGCCGCGCCGAGCCATCATTTTTGTCAAAGCTCATGTGGTTAAGCGCTGGACTGGCGGCCTGGTCGCTGGTGTTGCGCGGCAGCTCCACGCCCATGCTGCGATAGACCTCGGACACGAATCCGCTGCAGTCGCGACCGTTGTAGGAATGGCCCCAGCCGTAGCGTTCGCCCAGGAACTTGAAGGCCTGGCGGATCAGGTTGGCGTGGTTCAGCGGCAGGTAGTCGCCAGCCGTGTCCTGGTTCTTCTGCAGCAGGGCCGGGGCGAAGGCGAGCGCGCCGTCGGCGGTCCGGATCGGCAG
>JBDSUI010000139.1:0-9478 GCA_039927795.1 Pseudoxanthomonas sp. | reverse complement strand
GTGGAAGCGCGCCTGCAACAGGGCGTAGCGCTGAAACACATCAGTCGCCACCTGCTGGGCCTGTACCACGGCCAGCCCGGTGGCCGCGCGTACCGCCAGGTACTCAGCGAAGGCGCGCACTTGCCGGGCGCGAACTGGTCGTTGATCGAGCAGGCCATCGCCATGACCGAAACACGGGCGCGCTTTGCCGCGTGAGCCCCGTCGTCGTTGCAGCACCCCTCCCTGTGGAGCCTGGCTTGCCCGGCGGGCTTAGATCTTGTCGTTCCCGAAGCGCTACATCGGTCGCCTTTGGTATCGCTTCCACGGCTGCGCTGGGGTGCCGTGAGACTGCAAGCCTCAGCCGGGAACACGCGGCCCTACACAACACCGTGGCAACGCCAGCCGCGTCCAACTGCGTCAGTATTCTCCAGGCAACCGGCCCATAGTTTTGCAGGAAGACTCGCTAGGCCGTATCACGCCCGGCTTGAACCGATAGTCAGGTGGCGTCCAGCCCCTGCACATACGCCCGCAGCTCGTTGGGCGGTATCAGCAAAGACCATTTGTATCCGGGGTCGATTGCCAAGCCTGCATTGGCTGGAATCATGCCGATTGCCGATTCAAAATCGGTATACAGCACGTTCGCAAAGACCGGTTCCCGCTGCACCCACGGCACGGCCTTGGCAACAGACGAGAATGCGGCAAGCACGAAGAACCCCTGGTCCGACTTGAGCGAGAATGGTCGGCAATCTTTGGCAAGCACGCCGTTCACAAGGCCCTTGTCCAACATCAAGGCCACCTTGGCAGACGGCAGCAACGTCAGCAGGTCCAGCCTAGGGACCTCGCCACCGGCCACCTTCACAATCAAAGCTTCCAGCGCGGCAGCGTCCATGGTTACTTCGCTTTTTATCGTATCAATCAAACCGGCGATCCCTGATGTGAGTTGCAGGCAAGCGGCAGTACAGCATATGTGGTTGAACCGGATGTGTCCTCCCAGTTCGCAAGCCGTGACGCGCGTGTCTGCAACTCAGCATGCAGAGCAGCCACTGCCTGCGATCACGTTGTATGTGGCAGAAATGGAAAGCAGAGGCGCGGCGTACAGAGCGCGAGCCACGAAATGACGAATGCCGCTTGCGCGCACTTCGCATGCATCCATAGGCTCACGCAGTGCTCGGTTGGCCTGGGCCGCTTGAGTCTGGCGGAAAGGTTCCGGATTTCCTTGTATGGGTGCATGGCGTTTGAGGCTGTCAACGCAGATCGGTAGGGCGTTGTATTGCAGCGTTAGGAGACTCGCTACAGTGAGCTGCATTCTTATGCGACGGCTGCGTCCGGGGAAACCGAAGCAAGTCCGATGCCTGCACGGTGCGGAACGGGAATGGAACGTCAGCGCCCGGTAGCAGGACAACGTGTCGCGCACGTGGCTTGTCGCAACCGCAATGGCCCAGCGCTTCAAATCATTGGCCCGTGCATACTATGATCAGGCCACATGCCACGGAGGCGCCGCCATGCCAGAGTTTTGCCATCAGCTATTGATCAGGGACAGGTACCAGATCGTGGCCCTGTCCCAGCAGCCTGGGTTCGAGCCCGGTGAAGTGACCGGTTTCGCAGTGCTGTCACCGGCAGGCGACAGGCTTCGCTACGAACTGACCCTGGAGGGCGCGCGCCTGTGGGTGGATAAGCTGATCGAAGAAGAAACGTTGCGTCGTGCCGAAACCCGGCCGCCTGCCAAGGTGATCAGGCGCAGTCGTTGAAGCATTAGCGCAAAAAACAATATCAGGACAGGGAGGTTCAAGTGAAAGGCCGTAAATCTGCGTTCGCGTTCGCCGCTGCAGTGGCGTTGCTGGGGGCCGGGCTGTACCTGTCCGGCTACCTGGCCTTGCTGCTGCTCAAGCTTGAGGCCGGGCTGCTGACCTGGCACACCTATCCCGACTACCTGAAGGCGCTGGATCTGGCCCAGGTCCGGCCTTATGTGGGCAAGATCAAGGTAGCCGGCTACGTGGGCTTCGGCATTCCGTTGTTGGTGTGGCTGGGGCTGCTGTTCCTGATGTTCAAGCCGACGCGGCAATCCATGCATGGCGATGCACGGTTCGCGCATGGCGGCGACCTGGCCAAGCACGGCATGTTCAAGCAATCGGACAATGGCATTGTCGTCGGCAAGTACAACGGCAAGCTGGTGCGACTGAGCGGCCAGCAGTTCGTGATCCTGGCCGCGCCCACGCGTTCGGGCAAAGGCGTGGGCATCGTCATCCCCAATCTTCTCGACTACCAGGAATCCATGGTGGTGCTTGATATCAAGCAGGAAAACTTCGAGCTGACCAGTGGTTGGCGTGCCAGCCAGGGCCAGGAGATCTTCCTGTTCAATCCCTTTGCCGAAGACCGGCGTACGCACCGCTGGAATCCGCTGAGCTATGTGTCGCAGGACCCGGATTTCCGTATCTCGGACCTGCAGACCATTGCCGCCATGCTGTACCCGGACGGGTCAGACGAGCAGAAGTTCTGGGTCAGCCAGGCGCGCAATGCCTTCATCGCCTTCGCCCTGTATCTGTTCGAGAATTTCGACGAGCAGTTCGAACAGGGCTACCCAAAGGAGTTCCTGTCGTTCCCCACCCTGGGCGCCATCTACCGCCTGTCTTCTGGCGACGGCAGCGACCTCAGGGCCTACTTGAAGCAACTGGCCAGCAGGCCCTTTCTCAGCGCGCATGCCAGAACCGCCTTCGCCAACCTGCTGTCGCAGGCCGATGAGACCTTTGCGTCCATCCTGGGCACGTTCAAGGAGCCGCTCAACGCCTTCATCAATCCGGTGCTGGACGCGGCCACCAGCGCCAATGATTTCCTGCTCACCGATGTGCGCAAGAAGAAGATGACGATCTACATTGGCATCCAGCCCAACAAGCTGGCCGAGAGCCGATTGATCGTGAACCTGTTTTTCAACCAGATCATCAACCTCAACACCAAGGAGCTGCCGTCCAGCAATCCGGCGCTCAAGCACCAGTGCCTGCTGCTAATGGATGAGTTCACCGCCATCGGCAAGGTCGAGATCATTGCCTCGGCAGTCTCCTACATGGCCGGCTACAACATCCGCCTGCTGCCCATCATCCAGAGCATGTCCCAGCTGGATGCGACCTACGGCAAGGACGTCTCGCGCACCATCATCACCAACCATGCCATGCAGATCATCTATGCCCCGCGCGAGCAGCAGGACGCCAACGACTATTCCGACATGCTGGGCTACACCACCGTACGCAAGCGCAACCGCAGCCAGTCCCATGGCCAGCAGGGCAGCGTGACCTTCAGTGAAGTCGAGGAACGCCGCGCCCTGATGCTGCCGCAGGAGCTCAAGGCCATGGGTTTCGACAAGGAAGTGTTGCTGTACGAAGGCATCCCGCACCCGGTAAAGTGCGACAAGATCAAGTACTACCAGGATCGCTACTTCACTTCGCGGTTGCTGCCGAAGGTGGACGTGCCAACGCTGAAATTCTGAGGCGCGTCCAGCATGGCGTGCAAAAACGTGATTCAAGTCACATTTCAGCCGATGGGTTGAAGGTGAGTATTGGTAACGTCACACAATTTCATGAATGTAGCTTGACTAGATTCACAGGAACGGGATAATTTCAAATCGTATTGAGGCATTGCCTTGATGCAGCAGGGACAGGCAATGGTCCGCAATCTGCTGCACGCAGGAGGGGACAAAGGGATTTCATTTGCTGCACGGAGGCGGTTACGCATGTTGTATTTCACCTGTTTTCCCCTGCAAAAGCGCCGGCTACCGGCGTCCGCGTTTGCTTTTTCGCAACGCCCTTTTGCCATCTGCTATGCGCCACAGCGCCTCGCGACAAGTCGCTGCCGCCGCCGCTCCAGTAGCCGCCGCGCGCCAGCCGCATGCCGCCTTCTGCACCATCCCCTCCCTGATCCGACCTACCTCACCGGTGCCGCGTGAAACACAGTCTTGCTACCGCTGTTCTCTGCATGTTGGTTTTCCTGTCGGCCGGTTGTGCCACGCGTCCGGCCCCCGACATCGCAGGGCGCTGGAAGCCGGTCAATCGGTATGCGGCAGCGGCTGAAGAAATTCCGCTGTACCAGTCCTATGTTTTCCATGCCTCACCGATGGACGGGACGCTCAAGACCATGCTGACGCGCTGGGTCAAGGATTCGAAGATGACCCTGGTCTACCTGCATCCTTCCGATTTCACGCTCTACGGTCCGGTGGCGCAGATCCAGACCAACGACCTGCAGCGGGCAGTTTCCGAGCTGAGCGCGGCCTATGCCAGTCAGGGGGTTTCGGTGACGGCCGCCGACAACCAGATCGTGGTGCGGGTGGCGCAGGTCGAGGTCCCCGTGCCTGCGGCGACGCCATGAGCCGTCCTGACGCGCAGCGCCGCCTGCTATGCCTTGACCGAGTGAGCGACTGATGTTTGCCAGCAAATCCACCTCACCGCAGATCGACAAAGCGGTAGCCAGGGCGGTCAATTTCGAGATCAGTCTGGCCGACATGGCCAAGCGCAGCGAACGCCGCGCCTGGCTGGTAGCCGCCGGCGCGATGCTGCTGGCACTGGTGCTGGCCGCTGGCTATTTTTACATGCTGCCGCTAAAGGAAAAAGTGCCCTATCTGGTGATGGCCGACGCCTACAGCGGGACCAGCAGCGTGGCGCGCCTCAGGGAAGATGCCGACAACCAGAGCATCACCACCATGGAGGCCGTCAATCGCAGCAATGTCGCGCATTTTTTACTTGCGCGTGAGTCTTACGACATTGCCTTGATGAACCTGCGTGACTGGACCACCGTTTACACCATGTCCTCGGCCGACGTCGCGGCGGCTTACACCAGCCTGCACACCGTCAAGAATCCTGACAGTCCATTCAATCTGTATGGCAAGGGCAAGGCGATACGCGTCAAGATCCTGAGTATTTCCTTTATCGGCGGCGTTCCGGGCAAAACGCGGCCCAAGGGCGCCACCGTGCGCTTCCAGCGCAGCCTTTACGACAAAGCGTCCGGGTCAACCAAGTCACTGGACAGCAACATCGCGACTATTGAATTCACCTACAAGCCGAACCTCAAGATGGACGAAAAGTACCGGATCGAGAATCCGCTGGGCTTCCAGGTCACCAGCTATCGCGTGGACCGCGACTATGACGATGGCGGCTTCATCGCAGCACCGCCGCCGGACACCGAGAGCCCCGGCCAGACGCCGTCGCCGGTACCTGCTGCCACGCAAGCACAAAGCGGTGACATGTCTGACCCGTCGACCTGGACAGGCAACGCCTTGCCATCGGAAGCGACGGTCAGTCCACCACCAACACAAAACAACGCCAACGGGACGGGCAAACAATGAGTCGCTTCAACACGCGTTGTCTGGCAGTCCTGCTGCATGCAGTACTGATCGCTGTCGCTACACCGGCCACGGCACAAGTGGTGCAGCAGTACGAGTACGAGCCGGACCGCATCTATGAGGTGCGTACGGGGCTTGGCATCACCACGCAGATCGAGTTGAGTCCAAACGAGAAGATTCTGGATTTCAGCACGGGCTTCAGTGCGGGCTGGGACCTTACCCGCCGCGAGAACGTTTTCTACCTGAAGCCTAAGAACGTCGACGTGGACACCAACCTGGTCATCCGCACGGCCACCCACTCCTACATCTTCGAGTTGAAGGTGGTGGCCACCAACTGGACGGCGCTGAGTCAGGCCAAGCAGGCGGGCGTGCAGTACAAGGTCACGTTCGCGTATCCCAATGACACCGAGTTTGCCGCCGAGACCCAGCAGGTAGGCGACGTGCCACAGTTGAGCACCCAGCTGGACAAGGACAGGCGCTACAACTTCAATTACGACTACTCCACCCGGACCAAAAAGTCCTGGCTGATACCAACCAACGTTTATGACGACGGCCAATTCACCTACGTCAGGATGAGCGACCTGAAATCCTTCCCTACCGGTAATTTCCCCGCCGTATTCGGCCGTGAGCGGGAAGGAGGCGACGACTTCGTGGTCAACACGACAGTCGAGAACAACACCTTGGTCGTACACGGTACCTATCCCTTCCTGGTGATACGTCACGGCAAGAACACTGTGGGCCTGCGCAGGAACAAATCAAAATGAACCAGAATCTGCCGCCAGATGCTCCTGCACGTCCGCACGGCGAGGACTTTTCCAGCCAGGGCAACGCTAACGACGCCCGGGTGGATACGGCCAACCCCTACTATGCCAACCAGCAGCGCGATGAGTCGCCCGACCTGGATGCCAACGCACCGCAGTTGAAATCCAACGAGTTGCAGCGGCTCAACCGCAAAGCCCTGCTGTTTCTTTCCGGTATTGTCCTTTTGCTGATCATCGCGGCGATATGGATGTTCAACAGCGCCACATCCGGCAAAGACGAAGCAGCGAAGCCCAGGGAGGAGAAGGTGGTCATCCCCGATCTTCCCACCGGCACTGGGCCGCTGTTGCCCATGCCCGAGCCGGCCGAGCCTATCGAGTTGCAGACCTATGCGGCCGACACGCAGATGCCCCCGTTGCCCGCCGAGCCCATGCCTGCGTATCCACAGCAGAATTACGAGGCAGTCGCGCAAGCGCCGCGCGAGCCCACCTTGATGGAGCGCCGGATGATGAACTCCGCGGGCGCGGCCGCGGCCGATGGCGGCCAGGCCGGCGGTCCGCAGGACCCTTACGTGCAGGCCATGCTGGCAGGATTGCCAGGCACCCAGCCGGCGGCGCCCGTGCAGGCGGCGGAAAACGAAGCCAGCAGCGCCCAGTACCTCAATCGTCCCGATGCCTTGCTGGTGCGAGGCACCTACATACGCTGCGTGCTGGAGACGCGGATCGTTACCGACATTCCCGGCTTCACGTCCTGTGTGGTCACCGAGCCCATCTACTCGATCAACGGACGCAGCCTGCTGCTACCGAAAGGCTCGAAGATCTCGGGCAAGTACAACAACTCCGGTGCCAACGGTGAGCGCGTCGCGGTGATCTGGGACCGCATCACCACGCCTAACGGCATCGACGTGACCATGGCCAGCCCCGGCGTCGACAACTTGGGTAGCTCGGGCCATCCCGGTGCGTACAACGCCCACTGGGGAAGCCGCATTGCGTCGGCGTTGATGATCAGCCTCATCAGCGATGCTTTCAGCTACGCCGCCGCAGAGAACGGCCCGCGCTCCACGACCATTTCCAAAGGCAACGTGATCGAGACCCCGTTCGAGAGCAGCACCGCCCGGACCATGGAACGCCTGGCGAACCAGGCGCTGGACAAGAGCATCAATCGTCCGCCCACGGTAACGATCAATCAGGGCACCGTGGTCAACGTCTATGTCTCCAAGGACGTGGACTTCTCGGGAGTGCTGGCCCGCAACTAGGGCCAGTTACCACCATGGACATCGATAACTCGCCTGTCGCCCGTGTTTCCAGCGAGTTCCTGGACTACCAGTACCAGGTGTTGGGCATCCTGGACTACATGAGCTCGCCCGAGGTCACCGAGATCTGCATCAACAGACCCGGTGAGATCTACCTTGAGACGCGCCTGGGCTGGAGCCGGGTTGAGGTTCCTGGCCTGAATTTCGAGCGCGCCCGCCAGTTCTGCACGGCAGTGGTCAACGAGAGCAATACCGGTCAGCGCATCACCGATTCCGATCCGGTGGTCTCGCTGACCTTTCCCACCGGGCAACGCGCGCAATTTGTGATTCCACCGGCCTGCGATGCGGGCAAGGTCTCCATCACCATCCGCCTTCCTTCCAAGCACAACAAGACGCTGCAGCAGTACCAGGAGGATGGGTTCTTCGACCAGATCCTTGAGCAGGGCACCGCGCTGGGCGAGCATGACCGTGAACTGCTTGAGCTGAAGTATTCGCGCAATTACGCCGAGTTCTTCAAGAAGGCCGTGCTGTACAAGAAGAACATCGTGGTGTCCGGCGCCACCGGCAGTGGCAAGACCACCTTCATGAAGTCGCTGGTCAACCATATCCCCGATGACGAGCGCCTGGTGACCATCGAGGATGCGCGCGAGCTGTTCATCAGCCAGCCCAACACCGTGCATCTGCTCTATTCCAAGGGTGGGCAAAGCACCAGCAGCGTGACGGCCAAGAGCTGCATGGAGGCCTGCCTGCGCATGAAACCAGACCGCATCATCCTGGCCGAGCTGCGCGGCGATGAGGCCTTCTACTTCATCCGCAACTGCGCGTCCGGTCACCCAGGCTCCATTACCAGCTGTCATGCAGGCAGCACCGCGCAGACCTGGGACCAGCTGGCCCTGATGGTGAAGGCGTCCACGGAAGGAGCGGGGCTGGAATTTGCGATCATCAAGCGTCTGCTGATGATGACCATCGATGTGCTGGTCCATATCAAGTCGCATGCGGGCCATCGACATATCACCGGAATTGACTTCAATCCGGAGCGCAGCTTCGCCGAATAACAGCGATGTGGTTTGACCAGCAACAGGGAATGGTGACTTATGGTGGCACGACGGCATGAAAACGTGACGGCAAGCACTATGATTGAGTCGAAGCAAATACGGATATCGAACTAAACGACTAACGAATTTGATAGCTTGGCCGCTCGCTCGTTGACATCTCCGCAGTGCTCATGAAATATGGGTGCGGGGATGCGGGTAGCGATCGTGAATCCAATGGAATTGTCTGCCCGGCAGTCTTCGGGCAGTGTGACGTGAACAGGGAGAGGTGCGCGGTGTTATCTGGCATGGAGCTCATGAGTTGCCCCGACCTGGCGGTTCCGCTGTCGGTAATGCAGCATGTTGTTCGCGTGGAGTCGTCGCATAATCCGTTCGCGATTGGCGTGGTGGGCGGACATCTGGTTCGCCAGCCTAAGACGCTGCCGGAAGCCTTGGCCACGGTTCGCATGCTGGAAAGCCGGGGTTTCAACTTCTCGCTCGGAATTGCGCAGGTCAATCGATACAACCTGGGCAAATTTGGCCTGGACTCTTACGAGAAAGCATTCCAGCTGTGTCCCAACCTGCAGGCGGGTTCGCGGATTCTGGCCGAGTGCTATAGCCGTTCTGGCCGCGACTGGGGAAAATCCTTCAGTTGCTATTATTCCGGCAATTTCGTCACCGGCTATCGCCATGGCTATGTGCAAAAGATCTACGCATCCATGCGCCAGCTTCCCTCCGGTCCGGCCAGCGCCCCGCAGGGCGATGCCATTGCCGTAGTCAGCAGGCCATCGCGTCGCAGTGTCGATGTAAGTCGATATCCCGTCTATGCATCGCCGCCACAGGGCGCCATGGCGGCGACGTTGCCGACAGCACCCTCCCGTATCGAGCCCGCCGCACCGCAGGTGCCGGGCCTCGCCGTAGGGTACCCCGCCACCCCTTTGCAGGCAGCTCCCGCAGCGCCCGCTTTATCAGCGGGCCAGGGCGCGCAGCAACAGCAATTGACCGCCGCGGCCGTTGTCACGGTCGCCAACCCAGCTGGAAATCCTGCATCTCGCGAGGCATTGCCTGATCCCGTGGCCGATGCCGCCTTCGTATTCTAGTAGCACCAATGCAGTTGCAAGAGCACTCGTAGTT
>JBDSUI010000138.1:0-7005 GCA_039927795.1 Pseudoxanthomonas sp. | reverse complement strand
CTGCTCCGAAACCCATCAAGGAAGCGCTGAGCAAGTCCGGCCTGGTCGCACACATCGCCGAAGCTTCTGGCATCGCTGCAAAAGACGTCCGCGCCGTACTGGCTTCGCTGGAAACAGCGGTCCACGGTTCGGTCAGCAAGAAGGGCGTTGGTTCCTTCACCCTGCCCGGCCTGCTGAAGATCAGCGCCGTCAGCGTGCCGGCCAAGGCCAAGCGCAAGGGCATCAACCCGTTCACCAAGGAAGAGCAGTGGTTCGCTGCCAAGCCCGCCTCGGTGAAGGTCAAGGTTCGTCCGCTGAAGAAGCTGAAGGACGCCGCTGCCTGATTGCAGCGCGCCAACTGGTAACACCTGACTCGGGACGGCATTGCCGTCCCGAGTCGTTTTCCGGATACAGCTTCGCGAATGCACCCATGGCATGGCTCAGGGTTGTGGGTGAGTGAGCGCGGCTGCATTGAGTCATCTGATTCCAGCAAGTGGGGAAGAAGGCGCATGAAGATCCAGGGCTTTCTCGACCACCTGCTCAAATCAGCCCAGGCTGGCAACACCGCTGGCGCACAGGCCCCGCATGGTGGCCTTGGCGGCATGCTCAACGCCGATTTCGGCAAGGGTGCGCTCACCGGTGGCGCCCTGGGACTGCTTCTGGGCAAGCACAGGACCACGCGCAAGCTGGCAACCTACGGTGGCCTGGCTGCGATCGGGGTGATGGCCTACAAGGCCTATGGCGACTATCAACAGCAACAGGGTGGCGCAAGCCCCGCGGCCGAACCGCAGACCGTTGACCGGCTTCCGCCAGCACAGGCCGAACTGCACAGCCAGGCCATTTTGAAGGCACTGGTTGCTGCGGCCAAGGCGGATGGACATATTGACGCGCGCGAACGCCTGCTGATTGAAGGCGAATTCAGGCAACTGAACCACGATACGGAACTGCAGCAGTGGCTGCATACGGAACTGGAAAAGCCGCTGGATCCCGCCGAGGTGGCACGAGCGGCCAGCACGCCGGAAATCGGATCAGAGATGTATCTGACCAGCCTGCTGGTTGCCGACGAGCAGAGTTTCATGGAGCGCGCCTATCTGGATGAACTTGCCCGCCAACTTCAACTGGACGAGACACTGAAAGTACGGTTGGAACAGCAGCTCGGCAAGCGCTGATTTGGGCAGCATGACCAACCCTCCGGCTCCAGGGCGCGGCTACTTGCGGGTCGCGACGCGCTTGTTGTGGGCAGCACTGCTACTGCTGTTGCTGTACTGGGCCGCGGCCTGGTCATGGGGCCAGCCGTTCATGGCCGTCGCGCGCACTACGTGGGAAATGTCTCGGTTGCCGGCCCCGACCGCACTTCCGGTTCCCGTGCAAGGCGTTCGCGCCACAGGCATCGCCGATACCTTTGGCGCACCGCGCGGCGCCGCGCGGACCCATGCCGGCGTGGATATCTTTGCCAAGCGCGGCACGCCGGTACTAAGCGCCACGCGCGGCCTGGTAACCTCGGTGCGTGAAGGCGGACTTGGAGGACGGCAGGTCTGGGTGTTGGGCCCGGCGCGCGAACGTCATTATTACGCGCATCTGGAAGACTGGCAGGCCGGCCTACAAGAAGGCGATGTGGTCTGGCCTGGCACGCCGCTGGGACGTGTGGGCACCAGCGGCAACGCGCGCGGCACGCCCCCGCACCTGCACTACGGAATCTATGGCGCCGCTGGCGCTTACGATCCTCTGCCGCTGCTGCAGGAATACGCCCGCTAAACCGCAGGACCGCCGCGTGGAACAGTCCATCGCGGCCCGCACCCTCGTGGCGGCTGGGTGCCGGACCAATCTTGTTTACATACCCCGCAGAACAGAAGTCCAGGCAATGTCGAAACATGCCCACCGCTACCGCATTACCGTTACGCCCGTGGAAGAAAACGGGCTGCAATGCCTGGGGCGCTGCACCATCGAGTTGGAGCACAGTTGCCAGGACGACTGGATGCGCTTACTGGAACGCATGCAGCAGCAGCGCGGACTGACTGGCGACGAACGCGCGGCCTTGACCGTCGGCACCCAATTGCTGAGCGGGTTGATGCGGGATCACCACAAGGACACCGACGACGTGTTCGCGCCTCTTCGTCCGCATATGGGCGAGTTCATCCAGGGGCTCAAGCGGCGCAACAGCGCGGCAGGACAGTAACCCGCGCTCCTGCGCGACGGCAGCAATCTCACCGGAAACATTTCAGGCCCCGGCGCATGCGCTGCTGGCCGCCGCTCAAGCTGCCGGACCGCTCCATCCATGGTCTGATCTGCTCCAAGACATTAAAGTAGCCGCTGGAATGGTCTGCACTGGCCTGGAGCGAACAGACGATGCGCAGCATTGCGTGGTTGACCTTGATCCTGTTGCAGGGCGGATGCTCCTGTGATCGCCGGCCCGATGCGCAGATCGCAGCTGTGGCCGGTACCCCTGCGCAGGGCAATGCAACGGCAGCTGGGCAGAATCCCGTCACGCAGACAGCTCCGGGACCCTCGGAGATCGAGCAGACCAACGGCGTTTCCGCATCAGTTTCCACCGTGCATGCGTACGTTGCTGCAGTAGCTGCAAAGGACTGGGCCAAGGCCGATGCTTACTGGTCGGGTGGAAAGCCGTCGCCTCAACCTGACGACTTTGCCGTGCGTGGCATCGAGGACCTGCGCTCGCTGCGCATCGACAACGAAAGCCCGAAGTCGCTGGATAGTGAATCGCCACCGCACAGCGTGGAGATACCTGTGACCCTGCGTATCCGCAAGGATAATGGGGCCTACGAGATCCGCGGCTGGTACCGCTTGCGGCGCAAGATAGGTGGCGATGGTTGGGAAATCACCTCGGCGTCGCTGCAACCCTCGATTAGTTGAACCCCGACGCTTGCGCATCGGTGCTGGACCAGCATGTCCAAGCCAGGCGACCGACACGGACAGTGGAAGCCCGAAGCCATGCGGTGGCTTTAGCTCTTCGTATTGCAGTTGCATTCACTTCGTCTCGCTAAGGTGAGGCCTGATTGTTGCTGGCGCTGCATTGGCGCGGGCAATCAAACTCGTCTGGCGCATCGCCACACCCTTGATCAAGGACACTCCATGACAGCCCGTATCAGCAAACCTGGAAGCCTGAAATTCCACGCCGCGGTCTTCCGCTCAACATGCATGGCGCTGCTGCTGGCCAGCCCCTTCACTTCGCTCGCCGCACCGGCAGATCGCAACGAGCTCAGCGTGGGCGCACCCAAGGTGCAGCACTACCTGGATACCGCCTTTCCGCGCGAATACGAGGCTTTGGGTGGCCTGTTCACGCTGACGGCGCGTGACCCGAAATTGAGTATTCCGGCATCGGGCGAGCGGCTGAACATGGGATTTTCCGCCAGTGCCTCTGCTGCCGGGGGTAACGACACGCCGGTCGGTCGCATCACGATGAGCAGCGGTCTGCGCTATGACTCCAGTGACAATGCCCTGTACCTGGATCAGCCCACTCTGGATGACGTGCAGCCCGCGACTTCGGGACAGCACATTGACGAGCAGACGCGCGTCCTGCTGAATCTGTGGCTTGCCGATTACGCAAGGAAGGAACCGTTGTACAAGCTGGATCCGGCGCTGATGGCAAACCTGGGCGGGGTCAAAGTCGAGTCCACCCGCATCCGCAACGGCAAGATCGTGGTCCGTTTCAACCAGCCTGTCGGCATGCCGGACCTCAGCGATGCGCAGGACTGAGACTTTGTTCGTACTGGCGCTCGGCTTCTGTCTGGCTGCCTGCACCTCAGAAGACAGCGGCGAAGGAACGCCAAGCGCGAGCACCGTTGCAGGGTCTACCAACGGCACGCGCGTAGTCGAAGAACCCCAGCCTGTCCCGACGCCGGCCGCTAAGGCTGCCGATGCACGGGCGTCACCGACGGCCGCCGACGCACGCCAGCTTGTAGTGGATTATTACGCGGCTCTCAACGCGCGTGACTACCAGAAGGCCTATGCCATGTGGGAAGACGGCGGCGCCGCCAGCGGCCAGAGCTTCCAGCACTTCAGTGGTGGCTACGCCAACACCGAATCGGTGGAGGCGGACGTAGGAGCAGCCACCAACGAGGAAGGTACTGCCGGCTCGCGCTATATCCGCGTGCCGGTCACGCTGCGTGCCCCGCAGTACAACGGCGCGCAGCGCAGCTATCGTGGCCGCTTCGAACTGCGAGCGGTAGTAGCCGACGGAGCGAGTGAAGGACAGCGGCGCTGGCACCTGCATTCGGCCGAAATGCAGCGCCTTGGGGATGCCGACAACGATGCAGACCAATGACGCCGCGCCAGGCCCGGATTCCTGACACTGGAATCATGCGGCCTGGACGTACCGGCAATGGCGCCGCCGACGCCTTCCAACTGATAGCTGTGGCGCCCCTCGGCGTCCAGTGCGATGGCCTGCCATTTGATCCCCAGCTCCTGCCTGTCGCCGAGGTGAACTTCGCGCTAGCCTCGATACTGCCCGCAAGAGCATCGCGGGCCAGCGTCAGGCAGTGGCATCGTGGGTGACGAAAGTATTTTCGCCCTGTGGCAGTTGCAGCCACTCCGGATGAGCCAACGCGCGGCCGATGTCGGCAACTCCCGCTTGCCAGTGCTCGCGCATGGCGACGCGACCAAACTGGTAATCCTTGAAATGCCCGAACCGTGATCGATCGCGATAGATCAGGTGGATCAGGCTGTAGCGGCGGTCACAGGCCAGTGTCACGGCACGCTGGCACCAGGGATTGGTCTTGCGCACGCTGTCCGGAATTTCTTCCAGCAGTTCGCGCAGCAGGCGGCGGTATTGCTGTCCGAGGCGTTGCATGTCGGTAATGGCGCGGGTCCGGCTGGAATACAGAATCTCCTTCTCGCGCTCGGCAACATCCAGCAGGTTCTGCGGCAACTCGCCACGCGCGTTCCAGAGGTCCACCTGGAATACCAGCGCATCCTGGCGTGGCTCTGCGTCGAAGACCTGCGACAGCGGGGTGTTGGAAACCAGCCCGCCATCCCAGAAATATCGCCCGTCTATTTCCACCGCCGGGAACGCCGGCGGCAGCGCGCCCGAAGCAAGGATATGTCGCGCATCCAGACGCATATGCGCATTATCGAAATATTCCAGATTGCCGCTGGCCACGTCCACCGCGCCTACCGATACGCGAATGCCGCCGTCGTTGAGGCGATCGAAGTCGACCATGCGCTCCAGCGTTTCAATCATCGGCTGGGTGGTGTAGAAACTGGCGCGGGCCGGGCCCGGCGCAGTAAAAGGATCCTCGCCAAGCCAGCTGCGCGGCTGGTAGAAACCACGCTGGCCTTCGATCATCGCCCGCCATGCTTCCCATGCGTCCAGCCAGCCGCGCGCCTGTTCGGGGATGCCGACAAGGTGTGCCTCCTGTCCCAGCGTGGTGGCCGGCAACAGAGCGGGTTGGGAAATGGTTTCCCAGAACTCCTGCAAGGCCTGCATCCGCCGCTCGGGCGGATTGCCGGCGATCAACGCGGTGTTGAACGCCCCAATGGACGTACCAGCGAGCCAGTTCGGCACGATGCCGGCTTCATGCAGGCCCTGGTAGACCCCGGCCTGGTAGGCACCCAGAGCACCACCCCCCTGCAGGACCAGGGCAATGTTGTCGGGCAAGCCCGAAGAGGCAGCGGCCGGCTTGCACACTGGTGTACTTGCGGGTTTGTTGTTGCTGGCGCGCTTGGTCACCACGTTATTGCATGTACCAGCCGTGGCTGACCACCACGCTTTGCCCGGTCAAGGCGTTGCTGGGAAATTCGCACAGGAACTTGACGGTCTGGGCCACGTCTTCGACGGTGGTGAAAATGCCGTCCACGGTCTGGCCCAGCATGACTTTCTTGACCACGTCTTCCTCGCTGATTCCCAGGGTCATGGCCTGCTCGGGAATCTGTTTCTCCACCAGCGGGGTGCGTACGAAACCCGGGCAGACCACATTGGCACGCACGCCGTGCTTGCCGCCTTCCTTGGCCAGCACCCTGGCCAGCCCCAGCAGGCCGTGCTTGGCGGTGACATAGGCCGATTTCAGCGGCGAAGCTTCGTGTGAATGCACCGAGCCCATGTAGATCACCACGCCACCACGGCTCTGACCGCTGCCGCTGTCCTTGTACATATGCGGCAGGACCGCTTTGGTGGTCAGGAAGGCACCGTCCAGGTGGATGGCCAGCATCTTCTTCCAGTCGACGAACGCGTAGTCTTCAATCGCGTTGATGATCTGGATGCCGGCATTGGAGACCAGGATGTCGACCGGGCCCAGATGCTCGACCACGCTGGCAATGCCGGCATCGACCGCGGACTCGTCGGTCACGTCCATTGCTATGCCTACCGCCTGGCCACCGGCCTGGATGATTTCGTTGGCGACGGACTGCGCACCTTCCAGATTCAGATCGGCGATGGCAACCTTCGCCCCCGCCCGCGCCAGCGAATGCGCGATTTCCTTGCCTATGCCGCTGGCGGCGCCGGTGATGACGGCGACCTTGCCTTCAATGGGGGAAACCATATGCTCGACTCCTGAGTGGAAACAAACTCCGATAGTGTCGCAATCGGCAGGTTACCGCATCGTACTTGTGGCCAATGCGGCTACTTGGCCTTGGTCTTGGGCTGCAGCATCGTACCGGTGCACTTCTTCGACCCGCATCGGCATTCCCAGACCTTCTTCAGATGCGCGGTGTGACGCTCATCCAGGGTGATTCCGTAGTTGTAGGTCAGCTCCTCGCCTGCCTTGATGTCGCGGATTGCCTCAATCACCACCCGGTCCTTCTTGCGGTTCTTGCCATCATGCTCGTCGATCAACGCCTCGCAGTTGGGATCGCAGCTGTGGTTGATCCAGCGCGCCTTGTTGCCCTTGTGATTGGCATCGATGACGTATTCGTCGTTGAGGGTGAACAGGAAGGTGTGGCCGGACTCGACATCGCCAGTGTCGTCCTCGTTGACCTCCTCATGGGTGCGCCGCTTGCCCTTGTATTCGACGACATGCTCGCCTTTCTTGATGTCGGCGATGGCAAAAACGCCATTGCCATGGATGTCGGACT
>JBDSUI010000137.1:0-20907 GCA_039927795.1 Pseudoxanthomonas sp. | reverse complement strand
CAGACGCCGCTGACCTCGCAGCAAAGCCGCGACCTTGTGTTGAATGTGATGACCCCCGCCCAGCGCGAGGAGTTCGAGAAGACCCACGAATGCAACTTCGCCATCGGCGTAGCTGGCGTAGGCCGCTTCCGCGTGAGCTGCTTCTACCAACGCAACCAGGTGGGCATGGTGCTGCGTCGCATCGAGGCGCGCATCCCGACGGTCGAAGAGCTGAACTTGCCGCCGATCATCAAGACCCTGGCGATGACCAAGCGCGGCATCATCCTGTTCGTCGGCGCCACCGGTACCGGCAAGTCGACGTCGCTGGCGGCCATGATCGGCTACCGCAACCAGAACTCGACCGGTCACATCATCACCATCGAAGACCCGATCGAGTTCGTGCACAAGCACGAGGGCTGCATCATTACCCAGCGCGAAGTGGGCATCGACACCGACAGCTGGGACGCGGCGCTGAAGAACACCCTGCGCCAGGCGCCGGACGTGATCATGATTGGCGAAGTGCGCACGCGCGAAGGCATGGACCATGCCATCGCCTTCGCTGAAACCGGCCACCTGGTGCTGTGCACGCTGCACGCCAACAACGCCAACCAGGCCATGGACCGCGTCATCAACTTCTTCCCCGAGGACCGTCGCGGGCAGCTGTTGATGGACCTGTCGCTCAACCTGAAGGGTGTGGTCGCCCAGCAGCTGATCCCGACCCCGGACGGCAAGGCGCGCCGGGTAGCGATGGAGATCATGCTGGGCACGCCGCTGATCCAGGATTACATTCGCGAAGGCGAGATCCACAAGCTCAAGGAAGTGATGAAGGAATCCACCAACCTGGGCATGAAGACCTTCGACCAGAGCCTGTTCGAGCTCTACCAGGCGGGCGAGATCAGCTACGAAGACGCGCTGCGCTATGCCGACTCGCAGAACGAAGTGCGTCTGCGCATCAAGCTGGCCCAGGGCGGTGACGCCCGCACCCTGGCGCAAGGGCTGGATGGCGTGGAGATTGCCGAAGTCCGCTAGGCACCGGCGCGCGTTCGTGGTGATCGGGAAGGGGCAGGCAACTGCCCCTTATCGTATGTGGACGAAAATCGCGGCATGTTGCGGGGCGCTTCCTATAATTGCGCAGGATGAACCTGCTCGCCGCTGACTCCGCTGCCGTAACTGCCGAACGCCTGCGCGATTGGCTGTTGCCGTTCAAGCGCGTCTTCGTCCTTACGGGCGCAGGCTGCAGCACCGGCTCGGGTATTCCTGATTACCGTGACGTGCACGGCGAGTGGAAGCGAGCGCCGCCGGTGAACTTCCGCGAGTATGTTGACGACCCGGTGGTGCATGCGCGCTACTGGGCGCGCAGCTTCATCGGCTGGCCGATGGTCGGGGCAGCACAACCCAATGCCGCGCACCATGCGCTGGCCCAATGGCAGTGCAGCGGCCAGCTCTCGCAACTGCTCACCCAGAATGTCGACAGCCTGCACCAGCGTGCCGGCAGTCGCGGTGTAATTGATCTGCATGGATGCATCAATGAAGTCATCTGCCTTGCGTGCACGCTGCGTTGCAGTCGACTTGAAGTCCAGCAGCAACTCGCGGTGGACAATCCCGCATGGGCAGACTTGAACGCGGCCACGGCTCCGGATGGTGATGCCGACCTGGACGGACGCGACTTCAGTCGTTTCCGCGCGCCGCGCTGCGAGGTCTGTGGCGGCATGTTGAAGCCGGACGTGGTGTTCTTTGGCGAAAATGTACCCAGGCAGCGTTACGAAGCCGCGCGCGCCGCGCTGGATGCGTCCGATGCCTTGCTGGTGGTGGGCTCGTCGCTGATGGTGTATTCCGGCTTCCGTTTTGCACGTATGGCCCACGAAACCGGCAAGCCGATTGCTCTGCTGGGACTGGGCAGGACGCGAGCCGACGCGCTGGCCGATATCAAGCTGGAAGGGGACTGTGCGGCGGTCTTGCCGCTGGCGCTGGCCGAGCCCGCGTGCGGAGCGGTGTGAGGGCTGACAGGCCGATTGCGCTGCCTGCTGGTTGGGTCCGCTGCTTAGGCGACTTTCCGCATCCAGGCCGGATTTTCCCTTGCCGCGCGCTTGAATGCGGGGCAATCCTCGCGGTGCGCGCCGGGCAGGTAGCCCAGGCTCATCAGGAACTCGCCGGTGATCTCGCCGCCGGTGAAACGGAAGGTCCGTTTGAACAGTTTCACCCAGTCAGCTTTGGCCAGCGGATGATGGGCCTCGAGCCAGGCAAGCAAGCCGCCGTGGGATTGCCTGAGGTTGCAGATTACCTGCGCGTTGTGGATCGCCGCATCCACCTTCAGCCGGTTGCGGATGATGCCAGGGTCGGCCAGCAGGCGTTCGCGGTCTTTCCCGCCGTAAGCTGCGACGCTGTCGACATCGAAACCGGAGTAGGCGCTGCGGAAGCCTTCGCGCTTCTTCAGGATGGTTTCCCAGCTCAGACCGGCCTGGTTGATCTCAAGCACCAGGCGCTCGAACAAGTCCGATTCCCGGGTCTGCGGGAAACCGTACTCCCGGTCATGGTACGAGCCGTGCACAGGATGCCCGGGCGCGAAATCGCAGTATCCACTCATGCCTGCAGGTTACCGCAGCCGGGCTAGAATAGGCCCATGCAAGGCTTGCCCACCAACTTCTCCAGCCAGCTGCTGATTGCGCTGCCGGCCCTGGATGACCCCAATTTCTCGCGCAGCGTTGCTCTGATCTGCCAGCACGACGGCGATGGCGCGATGGGCGTGGTGGTCAATCGCGCTTCCGAATACAACCTGGGCTACGTGCTGGCGCAGATGAATCTGGAAGTGCATGACCCCGCACTGGCCAATGCCATTGTGCTCAACGGCGGCCCGGTGCATCCCGAGCGCGGCTTTGTGCTGCATGACGGTGACCGCACCTGGGATTCCACTCTGGCCATCGGCGGCGGACTCTCGCTGACCACCTCGCGCGACATCCTCGAAGCGATGTCCGAAGGCAAGGGTCCGGACCAGGTGGTCGTCGCCCTGGGATGCGCAGGCTGGGGGGCGGGGCAACTGGAACACGAGCTGGGTGAGAACAGTTGGCTGACCGCGCCGGCAGACCCCGAACTGTTGTTTGCGCTGCCGCTGGAACAGCGCTGGCAGGCGGCCGGCGGCAGGATCGGAATAGACATTACCTGCGTCACCGATTACAGCGGGCGTGCATGAAAGGCCGGTCATGAAGCTGGACGGTACCGTGCTGGGCTTCGATGTGGGCGCCAAGCGCATTGGCGTGGCCGTGGGTAGCGCCTTTGGCAGTGGCGCGCGCGCGCTGGCGGTGATCGACGTGCACGGCAATGGCCCGGACTGGGCTGCAATCGACAAGCTGCGCGCCGAATGGCGGCCGGATGGCCTGGTGGTCGGCGATCCCATGACCCTGGAGGGCGGTGACCAGCCGATCCGTGTGCGCGCGCATGCGTTCGCACGCGAACTGCACGCGCGTTACAAGCTGCCGGTGGTGCTGGTGGATGAACGCTCCAGCTCGGTTGAGGCCGCGCAGCGTTTCGCGCTGGATCGCGCCGAAGGGCGTAAGCGCCGGCGCGATGCGGTGGCCCTGGATGCGGTGGCGGCGGCAGTGATCATAGAGCGATGGCTGGCCGCGCCGCATGATGCGGTCCGGGTGGTTTAGCGACAGCCGTTTTCTCTCACGCCGGGGGAGAAGATGCGCGGGAAGCGCCAGGCGCCCGCAACGCAGGCACGGCAGCTTCGGGTGTGAGCGAACCGGGATCACTTTTCGCAAAAATTGATTAAAAGCTGACACTACATTCCCTCATCCGCCCTCGGGGCAGCTTCTGCCGCTGGCAGAAGGAAAGCAGATTTCTGGAAACCAATATGACCCTGCAACTCGATTCCGATGGCCGCTTGCGTCACCTGCTGACTCTGGAAGGCTTGCCGAAGGAGACCCTGTGCCGCCTGCTGGACCGGGCGGGACAGATCCGCGATGCGGCGCTGGGGCGCACGCAGAAACGCAACTCGCTGCTGGGCACCACCGTCTGCACGCTGTTTTTCGAGCCGTCCACGCGCACCCGCAGTTCCTTCCATATCGCCGCGCAGCGCCTGGGCGCCGACGTGATCAACTTCGATGCTTCCACCTCGTCCTCGCGCAAGGGCGAGACCGCGCTGGATACGCTGAAGAACCTCGAAGCGATGGGTGTGCGTGGATTCATCGTGCGCCATCCCGAGGACGGTGCCGCCGAAGCCCTGGCGCAGCAGGCGGGCGAGGGCACCACTCTGGTCAACGCCGGTGATGGCCGCAGTGCTCACCCCACCCAGGGACTGCTGGACATGCTCACGCTGAGGCAGGCCAAGGGCGCTGATTTTTCCAGGTTGAAGGTGCTGATCGTCGGTGACGTGAAGCATTCGCGGGTGGCACGTTCGGACCTGCATGCCTTGCGCACGCTAGGCACCGGGGAAATCCGCGTATGTGGTCCTACCGCGCTGTTGCCGGACGATGGAACCCTGGCCGGTTGCATCGTCGGCGACGATTTCGACGCCATGCTGGCGGGCGTGGATGCGGTGATGATGCTGCGCCTGCAGCGCGAACGCATGGAAGAAGGACTGGTCGCTTCGCTGGACGACTACCACGCGCACTACGGACTGACTACGCGACGTCTGGGTCGTGCGGCAGCCGATGCCGTGGTATTGCATCCGGGTCCGATCAACCGCGGCGTTGAAATCACCGATGAAGTGGCCGATGGCCCGCAGTCACTGGTGCTGCGCCAGGTGAGCAACGGCGTTGCTATCCGCATGGCGGTACTGGAGTCGTTGCTGGCCTAGCGGCCAGTCGCTGGTGAATGGCGGCTGGCGTCGAGTGGAAAGTGTCACGCGCCCGGTCAGGGCTCGCTCTTGCGATGCAGTGCCAGTGCTTCTTCCACCAGCGCCAGCTGCTGCTGTGCCTCCGGGTTGCCTTCGGCTGCTGCCTGCTGCACCTGTTCCAGATCAGGGTGCGACACGATCATCAGCGTGTTCTCACACGCAGGACAGGCGTAGTCGGTCACTTCCTCGTGCAACTCCATCTGCATGTTCCTGGAGTCGCCTTCCCACCCACAGACACAGCGTAGCGGTTCGATGCGCCAACGGGGCATGAAATAGTTGCGGATGATCTCTGCCATGGTCGTGTCTTGCCTTCTGTTTTGGTGCTGCGCTGGAAGCCGGCATGCGGGAGCGTGTGCCGGCAGGTCGCGTCGCAGGAGCGGCGGCCGGGGTCGGTAAATTCTCTGTAACAGACGTTGCCGCCGGCTGCTGTCCTCAGCGGATCAGGATCAGGGTGGCGAGGCCTAGGAAACAGAAGAAGCCCATGATATCGGTGACCGCAGTGACCACCACGGTGCCGGCGACGGCAGGATCAATGCGCATGCGCTGCAGCAGCAATGGCAGCAGCACGCCAGCGGTGGCAGCGGCACAGAAATTGATGAGCAGCGCGCAGGCGATCACCAGCGACATCAGCCAGTCATGGAACCAGAAGAAGGCCACCAGTCCGACCGTGCCGCCGATCAACAGACCGTTGATCATGGCCACCCGCAGTTCCTTCCACAGCAGGATGCGTCCATTGCTGGCGCCGACCTGACCCAGCGCCAGGCCACGGACCATCAAAGTCAGCACCTGCACCGCGGCGTTGCCGCCGATGCCCGCCACGATGGGCATCAGCACCGCAAGAGCGACGATCTGATGCAAGGTGGCTTCAAACTGGCCGATCACCGCCGCCGCGAGAAAGGCGGTGCACAGGTTGATCCCCAGCCAGACCACGCGACCGCGCACTGCGCGCCGGATCGGTGAGAACAGGTCCTCGTCCTCATCCAGGCCTGCTGCACCCAGGGCCTGGTGTTCGGCCTGTTCGCGGATGATGTCGACCACGTCATCGATGGTGATGCGACCGAGCAGGATGTTGCTTTCATCCACCACCGGCGCCGACACCCAGTCATGGTCGGAAAACTGCCGTGCTACTTCCTCGGCGGTTTCCTCGACGTCGATGGCCGCTTGCTCATCGTCGATCAGGCGATTGATTGGCGTGCTGTCTTCGTGGGTCACCAGCGAGGCCAGCGACAGCCGTCCCAGGTACTGGCGACGCCGGCTGACCACGAACAGGTGATCGGTGTGATCGGGTAGTTCGCCGCGCAGGCGCAGATAGCGCAGCACCACGTCCACGTTGACGTCCGCGCGCACCGTGACCACGTCCGGGTTCATCAGTCGCCCGGCGGTGTCCTCGGGGAAGGAAAGGACCTGCTCCAGGCGCTCGCGATTCTCGCGATCCATCGACTTGAGCACTTCGTCGATGACCGTATCGGGCAGATCTTCGACCAAGTCCGCCAGGTCATCGATGTCCAGGTCTTCGACCGCGGCAATGATCTCGTCGGCGTCCATTTCGGCCAGCAGGCTTTCACGGACTTCATCGCCAACGTGGACCAGCACCTCGCCGTCGTCCTCGGCATCGACCAATCCCCACACGATGACGCGCTTGGCGGGTGGCAACGATTCGAGCAGGTTGCCGATTTCAGCAGGGGCCAGCGTGTTGATCAGGCGGCGCACAGGCCCCAGCCGGCCGCTGTCCAGTGCGTCGGACAGCAGGCGCAACTGGCGCGCAGTCTTGTCGTGGCGGACGACCTCAGCCATGCGCGACTCCCGGTAGCGGTGAAGCCGCTTCCGTGGGGGACGCGGCAGGTCAGGTGTTCATCGCGTCATTATCGCCCGCGGCTGCAGTGTTGCCCACCTCTGATTTTCATCAGGTGATGTGGAGACCTGCCCGGCGAGGCAGCGGTTGTGGTTCCGTCATGCTGAAGGGACGTTCCAGGAATGGCCACCCCGGTGACGTCTGCAGACTCGGCGACTGCGGACAATGCTGTTGTGCTCAGGCGTACAGCGGCGCGGCCGACCTCAGCCAGTGTTCAATGCCGGAGCGGTCGCGCGCCTGCAGCAACTTGCTGGTGCGTGCCTTGAGTAGCGAAAGGTCGCTGCCACGGATCGCTTTGCGCACTTCCAGCAGAGTCGCCGGGTGCAGGCTGAATTCGGTCAGCCCCAAGGCCAGCAGCAACGGTGCCAGCGCCGCGTCGCCGGCGATCTCGCCGCATACCGCGACCGGCGTGTCATGTTCACCGGCCACGTTGATGATGTGCTTGAGCAGCCGCACCACGCCGGGATTGAGCGGCGAATAGAGTTCGCCCAGCGCATCGTTGTTGCGGTCGGCGGCCAGCAGGTACTGGACCAGGTCGTTGGTGCCGATGGAAAGGAAATCCACGATATCCACGAAACTGTGCAGGGCGATGGCCGCGGCAGGGACTTCGATCATGGCCCCCAGCGGGATGTCGTCTGCCACTTCGGCGCCCTGCTTGCGCAACTTGCTGGCCACGCGCTTCAAGCGCTTGCGCACGGCCAGCATTTCTTCGCGGGTGCTGACCATCGGTACCAGCACGCGCACCGGTCCGTAGCCGGAAGCGCGGACGATCGCGCGCAACTGGGTGTCGAACAGCTCGCCATTGGCCAGCGACAGGCGCACGCCGCGCAGGCCCAGCGCCGGGTTGTCCTCGTTGCCCAGCACCAGTCCGGTACGGTCGGCCTTGTCGGCACCCAGGTCGAGCGTGCGGATGGTTACCGGGCGTCCGCTCATGCCCAGCACCACGTCGCGATAGGTGCGGAACTGTTCTTCCTCGTCCGGCAATTCGTTGCGCTGCAGGAACAGGAACTCGGTGCGGTACAGGCCCAGCCCCGACGCGCCCAGTGAGTGCGCCCGGGCCACGTCCTCGCCGGATTCGGCATTGGCCAGCAGCACGATGTCCACCCCGTCCTTGGTGCGCGTCGGCTTGTAGCGCAGACGGCCTAGCTCGCGCTGCTCCTTGGCCAGTTCACGCAGGCGCTGGCGGTAGGCGCGCAGGTCTTCAGGGCCGGGTTCGATCACTATCGAACCGCTGGCGCCGTCGACGATCAGCACATCGCCGTCGTTGATCTTCTGCAGGGCCTTGGTGGCACCTACCACCAAGGGCATGTGCAGGCTGCGCGCCAGGATGGCGCTATGCGACAGGGTGCTGCCGGCGGAAGTGACAATCGCCACCACGCCCTGCGCCTGCAGTTGCGCCAGTTCCGACGGCGCCACGTTGTCGCTGACCAGGATATCCCCGGCGACACCCTTGGGTCCGCCGCTGCGCTTCTGCAGGTGCGCGTGAATACGACCGATCACATGGTCAAGGTCGTCCATGCGGCTTTTCAGGTAGGGATCGTCCATGCCGTTGAACACGGCGGCCAGACGGTCACGCTGCAGCCGCAGTGCGTAGTCGGCGGTGAAGCGCCCGGCCCTGATCAGTTCATCAAGCCCATGCAGGAGTTCAGGGTCGTCCAGCAGCAGTGCATGCAGGTCGAGGAATTCGCCCACTTCCTTGGCCAACGCCCCGTGCAGGCGTTCGCGCAGTACCTGCATCTCGCCGCGGGTGGAATCCACCGCTTCGCGCAGGCGTCGCAGCTCTTTGACTACCGCCTTGGCGGGAATCCGTTGTTCAACCACTTCCAGTGCATGCGGCAGCCGTACCCTGGCACGGCCGAGCGCGCTGCCGCGCGAAGCGCCGTGGCCGGGCAGCTGCAGGCGCACGGGTCAGGTTTCCTCGTCGAATCGTCGCTCGAACAGCAGGGCAACGGCTTCCAGGGCCTCGGCTTCGCCTTCGCCATCGACGCGCACGGTAACTGGCGTGCCCTGTCCGGCGGCCAGCAACATGACGCCCATGATGCTTTTTGCATTGACCTCGCGGCCCTTGGCCGCCAGCGTGGCGTTGCAACGGTAGCCCGACAGCAGCTGCACCAGCTTTGCAGTGGCGCGGGCATGCAGGCCCAGGCGGTTTGAAACAGTGAGTTCGCGTTCAAGCATCGTCGACTATGACTCCATTGCGGGCGCCGGCAGCAGCAGTTGCCGGCATTTGATCCAATCCCTGTTCCGCATAATTCATCACCCGCAGCAACATAGGCAAGCTCAACGCGGAAACGCGCCTGACCGGCGTGCCCAGGCGGGCCAGTTGTCCGGCCAGGTTGCTGGGGCTGGCGCCGTACAGGTCGGTCAGTACCAGTACGCCTTCGCCACTGTCCACGCGCCTCAATGCCGAGGACGCATGCGGCAGCAGCGCTTCAAAGTCGGCATCGAAAGGAACTTCAAATGCCTCGGTCTTCAGTGGCAATTGCTTGAGCAATCCGGTGGCGACCGCCAGCAGCGAGGCACCAATACCGGGATGGGTTACAAGGAGAATGCCACAGGCCATGTTAGGAACGGTACCAGAGCGGCGTGACCGCCAGTGAATCATGTTTGCCGGCAGGAGGCTTGCCTGAGGCTAATCCAGTTCGCGGTGGAAGGTGGCGACTTCTTCCCACCCCTGCTCGCGCGCATGACGTGCCAGGCGTTCGGCCAGATACACCGAGCGGTGCTTGCCTCCGGTGCAGCCGAAGGCGATGGTTACGTAACTGCGGGTTTCGCCGCGCAGCCGTGGCAGCCAGGTATCCAGAAACTGGCTGACCTGGTCCACGTATTCGCTGACTTCGGGCTGGCTGTCCAGGAATTCACGCACATCTGCGTCGCGACCGGACAGTGGGCGTAATTGCGGATTCCAGTGCGGGTTGGGCAACACCCGCGCGTCGAAGACGAAATCCGCATCCCCCGGCACACCGCGCTTGTAGGCAAAGGACTCGAATAGCAGCGACAGTGAGGCGCCGTTGTTGAGCGCGAATTCGGAAATGATGCGACGGCGCAGCTGGTGTACGTTAAGCGCGGTGGTGTCGATGATCGCATCGGCTTCACTGCGCAGCGGCGCGGTGATCTGGCGCTCGCGGGAAATCGATTCCGGCAACGACAGTCCGAAATGCGCCAGCGGATGCTTGCGACGTGTATCGGAATAGCGCCGCAACAGGACCTCGTCGCTGGCGTCGAAGAACAGCAGGGTGGCCGGCAGGCCCAGTTCGGTCACGGCGGCGCGCCCTTGCGCCAGCTTGGACAGGTCGCTGTGGCGATTGCGCACGTCGATGCCCACGGCGATCTTCTGCGGCAGCGCGTTGTCGCGCATCAGGCTGCGCACGAAGGAAGGCAGCAATTCCACCGGCAGGTTGTCGACGCAGTAATAGTCCAGGTCTTCGAAGGTCTTCAGCGCCACCGATTTGCCGGAGCCTGACAGGCCGCTGACGATCACCACTGTAGGCAAGGGCGCGCGCGGGCCCGGGACGCCGCCTTCCTCCATGGTCTCTTTCGACTCGATGCTCATGGTGAGCTGCGTTCCAGCAGATTGCTGTGCCGGGCAATGAACATCACCGCCGGGTCGATGCCCTTGGTACGCAGGATATGCAGGCGGGTGGCGGCCTCGGTCAGCACGGCCAGGTTGCGGCCGGGCATGACGGGCAGGGTGATCAGCGGCACGTCGAGGTCCAGCACGTGGCGGCTGCCACTGTCGCCGGTCAAGCGCTCGTAGCCGTGCAGGTTGGGTTCGGTCATCGGCCGGGTCAGGTGGACCATCAGGCGCAGGTATTTGTTCTTTTTCACCGCGGTGTCGCCAAACATGTCGCGCACGTTCAAAACGCCCAGGCCGCGTACTTCCAGCAGGTCCTGCAATAGTTCAGGACAGGTACCATCCAGCACGTCCGGTGCGATCTGGGTGAACTCGGGTGCATCGTCAGCCACCAGCCGATGCCCGCGGCTCAGCAACTCCAGGGCCAGCTCGCTCTTGCCCGAGCCTGCTTCGCCGGTGATCAGCACGCCGATGGAATAGATTTCCATGAACACGCCGTGCAGCGTCACCCGTGGGGCCAGCGTGCGGGCCATGTGGTAGGACAGGTGGTTGAGCAGTTCATGGCCGCGCTTGGGCGAGGTCCACAACGGGGTTTCCGATTCCTCAGCCGCGTCACGCAGGTCCTCGGGGCAGGACTGGTTCTTGCTGATCACCAGCGCCAGGGGCCGGTACTGCACGATCTTCTGGATGGTTTCCCAGCGCTGGCGTGAATCCAGCGAGTCCAGCCAGGCCAGCTCTTCGCTACCCAGGATCTGCACCTTGTTGGGATAGATCGCGTTGAGATAACCGGCCAGTGATGGCCGCCGGGCAATCGTGTCCACCGCTTCCAGCATGCGCTGGTCGCCCTTCACGCCGGCCAGCCAGCGCAGCGCCAGCTTGTCTTTCTGCTGGTCGAACAATTCGCGGGCGGAGATGCTGGTGGTCATGCGGCAGCTTTGGGTGAGTGGGGTTCGTCGAGCAACAGCTTACGCATGGAACGCGCATCCGGGGCGGCGCGCAATGCGGCGCGGAAATGTGCATCGGAGAAACGCTCGGCCAGCTCCGACAGCAACATCAGGTGCTGGTGGGTGTAATGATCGGGTACGGCCATCGCAAACACCAGGTCGACGTATTGGCCATCGCCGGCCGCAAAATCAACAGCAGGCTCCAGCCGCAAGAGCACCCCTCGCGGCGCATCCAGGCTGGCCGAGCGGCCATGCGGTATGGCGATGCCGTGGCCAATGGCCGTGCTGCCGAGTTTTTCCCGTGCCTGCAGGCTGGCGCGCAACTCATCCGCGCCGGCCTGGCGGCAGGCCAGCAGACCGGCCGCCGCTTCCAGCACCGTGTCGCGATCGGCGACCTTCAATACGGACGCGCAGATCTCTGCCAGTTGATCGGCCAATGCCATGTCAGGGAGGGGTGGGTGCCGGAACCGGGCTGCGGAGGTGGAAAGCAGAACGGCAGTCCGCGCGTATGCAGTCAGTCGGCATTTTCGCCGCGCGGGCCGCGTTCCTTGTCGATTTTCTTCTGCTTGTGCTTCAACAGCAGCCGGTCGAGCTTGTCGGCGAGGATATCGATGGCCGCATACATGGATTCAGCGGCAGCGTCGGCGTGCAGCGTGCGCCCGGCCAGGGTGAGTGTGGCCTCGGCGAGATAGTCGGGCTTGCGGATGCCCAGTTGGGCTCGGACTTCCAGTGGCTGTTCGAAATGGCGTTCAAGTCGCTTGAACTTGGTTTCAACATACTCCCGCAGTGCGGGCGTGAGTTCGATTTCATGGCCATGGGTCTCGATACGCATCGCGTGCCTCCTTAAGGTTCGATGGGCCGCGGAATCCGCGGGTGACGCTTCAGTGCATGTGACCTCGTTATAAGGATTAAGTTCTGTCTCCCGTGTTCGATGTGTGAGGTTCCGGATTTTTGCCCTGCAATCATCATGGACTTCCGTTCCTTACGGGAGCGTTAGTCAGCCAATGCGAACGCGCTCATGCGACGAAAGTATTTCCATGGCTTCACGATACTTGGCGACGGTACGGCGCGCGACCGGGACGCCGGAGGCTTTCAGCAGGTCGGCAAGCTTCGCATCGGAAAGCGGTTTTCGCGGGTTCTCTTTTTCTATCAGGCCGCGGATCATTGACTGGATGGCGATGCTCGAAGTCTCACCGCCGCCCTCGCTGCTGACGCCCGAGGCGAAGAAGGCACGCAGTGGCAGCGTTCCGCGTGGCGTGCGCACATACTTGCGGGCGATTGCGCGGGAAACGGTGGATTCATGCAGGCCGACTTCGGTGGCCACTTCCCGCAGTGTCAAAGGCCGCAAGGCCTGTTCGCCGAATTCCAGAAAGCCGGCTTGCTGGCGCAACAGGCAGCGGGTTACCTTGAGCAAGGTGTCGCCACGCGCCTCCAGGCTTTTCAATAACCAGCGCGCTTCCTGCAGGTGTCCACGAAGGTAGCCCGCATCGCCCTCGCCACACTGGCGGATCATCTGTTCATAGCCGTGATGAATAGTGATGCGCGGCAGGTTGTTGCCGGCCAGCGCTGCGCGCCAGATGCCGCGTTGGCGCCAGACCACGCAGTCGGGCACCACATAAGTGTCATGGCTCAGATCGCCAATCTGCGCGCCGGGCTTCGGGTCCAGTGAGCGCAGCAACTGCACCACTTCTTCCACGTCTGCGACAGGACGTTTCAACTCCGCCGCTAGTCCGGCAACACCGCTCTTGGGCAGGCGCTCAAGTGCATCGCCGTCCACGATCTGCAAGGCCAGCGCCTTGCCGGGCGTGTCGTCGCTCAAAACCGCCAGTTGAAGGTGCAGGCACTCGCCCAGGCTGCGTGCGGCTACGCCAACCGGATCGAACCGCTGCAGCTGGTGCAGGACGGTCAGGATCTCGTCTTCGCCGACACACACTTCGGGCAGCAGGGTTTCGGCGATTCCGGCCAGCGGCTCGCGCAGGTAGCCATCGTCCTGCAACGCATCGATCAGCGCGGCGCCAATGCGGCGGTCGCGCTGGGAAAGATGGGAAAGATGCAGCTGCCAGAGCAGGTGGTCCTGCAGGCTGTCGACTTCGGCGACGCGTTCGGCAGCGCTGCCCTGGTCATCGTCGTCGAAGGAACCGCCGCTGCCATGGCTGACCCCATCCATCGACCATGGCGATTCATCGGGTGACCAGTCTTCGCTTTCGCTGCCGTTGTCGGTCTGTCGCGGATCGTCAGGCGGGGTGTCGGCCGCGGCGATGTCATCGGTGTCGGGAACACTGTCGTCCCAGTCCAGCAGCGGATTGGTTTCCACCGCCTCTGTGATCTCGATCTCGAGTTCGGCGGTGGACATCTGCAACAAGCGGATGGCCTGACGCAACTGGGGCGTCATGACCAGTTGCTGTCCAAGCGATGTCTGCAGGCGTGGCTTCATTCCGCAATCCGAAAACACGTGGAGGCACGGCCGGGCCGCGCGACACGCACATCAGAGGCGGAAAGTTTCCCCAAGGTATACGCGACGCACGTCCGGATTGGCCAGCAGCGCCTCCGGCGCACCCTGCGCCAGCACACTGCCTTCATTGAGGATATACGCCCGGTCGCAGATTCCCAAGGTCTCGCGCACATTGTGGTCGGTGATAAGCACGCCGATGCCGCGATTCTTCAGATGTTTGACGATGCGCTGAATTTCGCCCACCGAAATGGGGTCGACGCCCGCGAAGGGTTCGTCCAGCAGCATCAGGCGTGGCTTGGCGGCCAGTGCGCGGGCGATCTCGCAACGACGACGCTCACCTCCGGACAGGCTGGCACCCAGCTGTTCGGCCACGTGGCTGATCTGCAGCTCATCCAGCAGCGAGGCCAGTTCCTTGTCGATGCCGGCCGAATCCAGGTCATCGCGCAACTCCAGCACCAGGCGGATATTGTCGGACACGGTCAGCTTGCGGAATACCGACGGCTCCTGGGGCAGGTAGCCGACGCCCAGTTTGGCCCGCTTGTACATGGGCTCGGCGGTGATGTCGCGGCCGTCCAACTCGATCCTGCCGGCATCGGCGGCGACCAGGCCGACAATCATGTAGAAGCAGGTGGTCTTGCCGGCGCCATTGGGGCCCAGCAGGCCCACCACTTCGCCCGCGTCCAGGGTCAGGCCGAAGTCGGCCACAACCTCGCGCTGCTTGTAGCGCTTGCGTAGGCCCTGGACCGACAGCATTACTTGCCTGCCTCGGGCGTGGTGCCGGGGCTGGCTGACTTGGGCTGGATCACGGTCTTCACACGGGTGCCGTCGCCGCCGCTCTTGATGCTGCCGGACTTGGTGTTGTAAACCATGCGCTGCCCGCTACTGGAGCCACGCGGCGATTTCACCGTGTAGTTGCCGATCAGGGTGATCGTTTCGGTGGACATGTTGTATTCAATGCGGTTGGCGCTGGCATCCATCCAGGTTCCATCATCCTGCTGTTGCCTGAGCTTGGCCGGTGCACCGGTAAACACCGCCAGGGAAGGATCGCCGTTGCGCTGGGTCAGCTCTGCACGCTGGGCCGTGATGTCCAGGCTGCCCTGCTTGAGCGTGACGTTGCCAGTCCAGACATTGGTACTGTTGCCGTCCATCACGCCTTCCTGGCTGTTGGAATCCAGGTAGATGGGCTGGTTGCGGTCCGAGGATTTGGCCCAGGCAACGGCCGGCATCGACACAGCGAGGATGGCAAGAAGGCTAGCGCGCAGAATGGGGTTCATATCGTGTCTTTACCTGAGACTTGAAGGTGTAGTGTCTGGTCTTGGTATTGGTTTCAAAACCTACACCGCTGAGTATAGAACCCGGGCGGGTAATGGTGACCGCAGCGTCAGTGGACGCCAGGTTCTTGCGGGGGAATACATTCAGGCGCTGCGTATCAAAAGTGGAGGGGGTCGCGGCCTGCTGCGGGCTGGTGCCGCTGACATCACCAGTCAGCCTCAGTTCGTCGCCCTTGGCGCTGACCCAGCCATTCTTCGCGCGCATTTCCCAATGGTGTCCCTGGCTGTCGGGTAGCAGAAACAGCGGCGTGGTGATGGTGAAGCTCTGGTCCTTGGGATTGCGCTGCATCTCGGGCGCGCGCAGGGTCATGGATTCCTTGCCCTGGTCATCCAGGCTGATCATTTCAAAATCACGCATCAGGTAGTCGGAGCGCTCAACTACCGAATGGTCAGGCTCCGGCACGTCGCGTTTTTTCCACGCCGACCATCCGCTGAGTGCTGCGGCGACCAGCAACACCAGGCCCAGCACCATGCGCCAGCTCATGGCGAAATACCTGCGAGCAAGGTGGCACTGTGGCCTTGCACATCCAGCAGCAGATCGCAGAGTTCACGCCCGGCGCCCATGCCGCCCTGGCTGCGCGTGATCCAGCGCGCGCGCTCGGCAATCCAGTGGTGGGCATTGGCTGGCGCCACCCCCAGCCCGACCGCAAGCATCACTTGCAGGTCGGGTAGGTCATCGCCCATGAAGGCGACTTCGTCCAGGCCGATGCCCAGGTCTTCGCACAGCAGGCGCACCTGCGCCAGCTTGTCCTTGGCACCGATGAACGCCCTGACCCCCAGGTCAGTGGCGCGGTGGGCGGCGGACTTACTGTTGCGTGCAGTGATAAACACCACCGCAATGTCGAACCGGCGCAGCAGCACCATGCCCTGACCATCGAGTACGTGGAAATCCTTGGATTCATGCCCTTCGCTGTCGTAGTGCAGACGGCCATCGGTCAGCGTGCCGTCCACGTCGAAACACACCAGCTTGATGCGGCTGGCGCGTTGGCGGATGTCGGCGGTGATCGCGGTGCGGGGCAGGGAAGACATGCGTTCTTAGACCACGCGCGCGCGCAACAGGTCGTGAATATTCAGCGCGCCCACTACCAGGTCGGCCTCGTCCACCACGATCAGTGCGCTGATCTTGTGCGTTTCCATCAGCTGCGCAGCTTCCACGGCCAACTGGTCCGCGGCTATGGTGCGCGGTGCTCGCGTCATCAGGTCACGGATCATCGCGGTGCGCACGTCCAGGGTCGCGTTGTCCAGGGTACGACGCAGGTCACCATCGGTGAACAGTCCAATCAGGCGGTTATCGGCGTCCACCACCGCGGTCATACCCAGCCGCTTGCGGCTCATTTCCACCAGTGCCTCGCTCAAGGTGGCGCTGTCGCTGACCCGGGGTACTTCGTCGCCGGCATGCATCACGTCGGTGATATGCAGAAGCAGTCGCCGACCCAGGCTGCCGGCGGGGTGCGAGCGGGCGAAGTCATCGGCGGTGAAGCCGCGTGCTTCCAGCAAAGCCACGGCCAATGCATCGCCCATGGCCAGGGTGGCGGTGGTGCTGGACGTGGGTGCCAGCGCCAGCGGACAGGCCTCGGCCGGAACGCTGACGTCCAGGTGCACATCGGACTCGCGTGCCAGCGTCGATTGCGGACGACCGGTCAGTGCAATGACCGCATTGCCCTGGCGCTTGAGCACCGGCAGCAGGGTCAGCAGTTCATCGGACTCACCCGAATACGACAGGGCAAGCACCACGTCCGCATCGGTGATCATGCCCAGGTCGCCATGCCCGGCTTCACCTGGATGCACGTAGAAGGCCGGCGTGCCGGTGGACGCCAGGGTTGCGGCGATCTTGCGGGCAATATGCCCGGATTTGCCCATGCCGGTGGCGACCACGCGACCCTTGGAAGTCAGGATCAGTCTGCAAGCGGCCGAGAATTCATCCTGGATCCTGGCGGCCAGGTGCTGCAACGCCTGCGCCTCGATCTCCACCACGCGGCGGCCGCTGGCGGCCAGGCTGGCATCAGTGGGTTCGTTGGGCTGGGGGAGCAACTCGGGCATGCGGGCGCCGGGGGGAAGGTTAGAATGACCGTTCATTTTATAAGGAAAGGCACGTTGGACGCCGAAACCATCCGTAAACTCATAGAAAGCGGCCTGCCGGGTGCGAACGTACAGGTGCAGGGGGACGACGGCGTGCATTTTGAAGCCAGCGTGGTCTGCGAGGCATTCCGCGGCAAATTGCCGCTGGCCCGCCATCGCCTGGTCTACGCAACCCTGGGTGAACTGATGGGTGGCGACATCCATGCACTGGCGCTGAAAACGGTGACTCCCGAAGAAGCCGCGCAAACCCGGTAATCACCGCTTCTGGCAAGCAGTCGCCTTTCCTCCCATATAAGAGCCCCAGCACCCATGCAGAAAATCGTAGTCACCGGCGGCAATACGCTGAACGGCGAAGTCACCATCTCCGGCGCCAAGAATGCTGTCCTGCCGATCCTCTGCGCCACCCTGCTGGCCGACGCCCCGGTAGAAATCACCAACGTGCCGCACCTGCATGACGTGGTGACCACGGTCAAGCTGCTGGGCGAACTGGGCGCGGGTATCAGCATTGACGAAGGCACGCTTTCCAGGGGCAGCGCGATTACCGTTGATCCGCGTAGCGTCAACCAGCACGTGGCGCCTTACGAGCTGGTCAAGACCATGCGCGCTTCGATCCTGGTTTTGGGTCCGTTACTTGCCAAGTACGGCGCGGCCGAAGTCTCGCTGCCGGGTGGCTGCGCGATTGGTTCGCGCCCGGTGGACCTGCATATCAAGGGTCTGCAGGCGCTGGGTGCGGACATCAGCGTGGAAAACGGCTTCATTAAGGCCACGGCAAAACGCCTGAAAGGCGCGCGTTATGTGTTCGACATGGTCAGCGTCACCGGCACCGAGAACGTAATGATGGCCGCTGCCCTGGCCGATGGCACTACCGTGCTTGAAAACGCCGCCATGGAACCCGAGGTCACTGATCTGGCTGATTGCCTGATCGCATTGGGTGCAGACATCGAAGGCGCGGGTACCGCGCGCATCGTGATCCGCGGCGTCGAGCGCCTGTCGGGCGGCCGCCATGCCGTGTTGCCGGACCGTATCGAGACCGGCACCTTCCTGGTCGCCGCGGCGATGACTGGCGGCAGGATTATCGCGCGCCGCGCGCGTGCAGACACCCTGGATGCAGTGCTGGACAAGCTTATCGAGGCCGGCGCTTCCATCCAGAGCACCGCTGACTCCATAACCCTGGACATGCACGGCAAGCGTCCGCGCGCGGTCAATCTGACCACCGCGCCTTACCCCGCGTTTCCCACCGACATGCAGGCGCAGTTCATGGCCATGAACTGCATTGCCGAGGGCGTGGGCGTGATCAACGAAACGATCTTTGAAAATCGGTTCATGCACGTCAACGAACTGGTGCGCCTGGGTGCCGACATCCAGGTGGAAGGACATACGGCCATTGTCCGCGGCACTGAAAAGCTGGGTGGCGCGCCGGTGATGGCGACCGATCTGCGGGCGTCGGCGTCGCTGATCCTGGCCGGGCTGGTGGCCGAAGGCGACACCACTATCGATCGCATCTACCACCTTGACCGTGGCTACGAGAACATCGAGGAAAAGCTCAGCGCCCTGGGCGCAAAGATCTGGCGGACGTCCTGAGCATGGCCACGCAGAAGACGGCCAGGCACAGTCGCTTCTCGACCCGGCGCATGGCGCTGCTGGGGCTGGTGCTGATTGCCTTGGGCGTGGTCGGCTGGCTGCAATACATCGGTGCCGCCGGCATCAGCGGCATGGCGACCAAGGATATGGACTGGGACCAGGACGTCAGTGTGACCCAGGCGGAAATATTGCAGTCATTCCATTCAGTGTCGGTGAAGCAGAGCCACGAAGGGCGGCGGGAATGCAGCTCCTATTACTGGCGAGCCGATCAGCGCCTGATCCGTATGGACTGCCGTACCAGCATGGAAGGGGACAAGTAAAAGAAAGCCCGGCAGGGCCGGGCTTTTTCGTGGGCGGAGTCGCGATGGCTTAACGCCAGGCCTTGATCTGCAGATCGATGGAATCCTGGCCGTTTTCGCGTTGCAGGATCCGTGCCGGAACCGGCATGCCGGCAACGACCCAGACGATCATTTCCTTGTTGCCTGAAGTCCGCACCACCTTGGTCGCTTCGCGTGACTTGCCACCAACGGTGATTTTTTCTTTTCCGGCAACCCGGTAGTTCATCGCCTTGGCGTTACCGTTTTCGACCATCCGGTAATTCAGAGGCTTGCCGGCAGCGACGTCGCGCACGATAGCCAGATTCACCAGCAGCGCATCCATGTCGCCGGGCTTCAATGCAACCGGGCCGGCGCGCTCGGGCTTGACGTCACCTGTCCACATGGCCAGGTTCTTGTTCCAGTCAAACGTCGCATCCACCGCCTTCTTCTTCACCAGCAGGCGCGAAAGATCACTGCTGGACAGAGGCCGCAGCACCCCGTCTTTTTCATCGAAGATCGTCTTCTGGCTCATGTCGACCAGCGAGTTGCGGATCGTCAGGCTGTACGACCAGCGGTCGTTTCCTTGCGGGGTGATGGTCATTTGTCCATTGCCCTGCATACCCATGGCCGTAGCCTGGTAGTCGGCACTGAACGCTTCCACCGCAAGTGCGGGAGCGCTGGCCAGGACCAGCAGGCTGGCGGCGAGAACGCTCTTGGTGATTGCATGATTCATGACTATTGCACTCCCTGGTATTCGATCAGTCTAAGGTCGATGGTGTCGTGGCCGTTTTCACGCTGCAGGATGCGGATCGGGGTGGGCACCCCGTTGGCGACCCAGAAGATGGTTTCGTCATTGCCGCCGTTGGTGCGCGAAACGCGCATGGCGTCGTAGCTCATTTCGTCCACCGTCACGATCTCGGTCTGCGCGCCGACCTGGTATTGGTAGTCGCGGGCGCGGCCGCTGTCGACCACGCGATAGTTGAGCGCCAAGCCAGGCTGCGCATCGCGGATAACGGCCAGGTTCATGAGCAGCGCGCTCATGTCGCCGTCCTGCAGTGGTACCGGCGTGCTGCGGGTGGGCTTCACGTCGCCTTGCCAGCGCGCAGTGCGCGCGTGCCAGTCGTAGATGCCCGAGATCTTCTTGCCGGTGAACACCGCATGTTTGACCGTGCCCTGGCTGAGCGGGCGGAAAGCTTGGCCCGGGGTGTCGAACACGGTGCTCTGTTCGATGTTCAATCCCGCCAGCCTGGCAAAGCCACGGGTGCCGCGGATGCCCAGATCCACGCGCCATCGTGCGTTGTCGGTCTGGACCACCTGCATGGTCGCGGCACCTGCCAGCTTGCCTTCGTTATAGGCCTGGTAAGTGGCTACGAAAGGTTCAAGCGAGAAGGCCGGCGCAGTGACCAGTGTCAGCACGCAGATCAGCACGGCGCGCCGGTAAAAAGTGTTCATGGGGAAGTAGCAGCATCCGGGAAGGTCAAGCGACCCGAGGAATCTAGACGCAACGGAGTAAATAAGGGCTGACCATCCACCCAGGCGCGCCCGTCCTGTTCAGCAAGGCGGCCGCTGACCGCCAGCGCCAGCACCTCAAGCAGCAGACGGTGTTCGAGCGGCAGCAGGCGCTGGGCCAGCGTCTGCGTGGTATCGCCCGGTTCGATGGTCAGCCTGCACTGGGCCACCACCGCGCCTGCGTCCAGTTCAGGTACGACGAAATGCACGCTGGCGCCATGCTCGCGGTCGCCGGCTTCCAGCGCACGTTCGTGGGTGTGCAGGCCCCGATATTTCGGCAGCAGGGACGGGTGGATGTTGAGCACGCGTCCGCGAAAGCGATCGGTGAAGGCGCGCCCCAGGATGCGCATGTAGCCGGCACACACCACCCAGTCCGGGTGGCAGTCGGCCACCGCATCGGCGAGGGTGCCATCGAAGGCAGCCCGGTCTGCAAAAGACCGGGCATCGGCCGACCA